>JASHSN010000265.1 GCA_030038695.1 Nitrososphaeraceae archaeon | reverse complement strand
GGTGTTACATGATGAGGAGTGCGGAATGAAGAAAGTATTGGTTGCTGTAGACGGTTCAGACAAATCCTTAGAGGCTGCTGATTATGCTATGTCGATAGCAAACAAGGAACATGCACAACTAATAATACTGAACGTTTTAAACGCGGAACCGTGGTTTTACGGACAATCAGCATATGGTTGGGCCACAGAAGATGTACTGAGAAAGGTCTTCGCGCACAAGATCTTGGTAAGAGAAAACATACTGACTAAAATAAAGGAAAAAGCTGAAAAGATTAACATTCAGTCAAAGACGGAAGTGCTTACGTCTCCTCAAACTACTAGTACCGCTGCAGCTATAGTCAATTATGCCGAAAAGGAAGAGGCAGATCTTATCACCATTGGTACTCGAGGAAGGACATGTATCAGAAGAATGCTGCTTGGTAGTGTAGCCAGTGCCGTGGTGACTTATGCCCATTGTGCCGTAATGATTGTAAAATAGTGTAGTTGTGGTGCTTTACCAATAATATTAAGTCATTTGTGGCCTAATAACAGGCTGTCTGATGTTCGATATTTGGTGTAAGGCTGCCACTCAAGGGTCGATATCTTCGATCCTTGTGGGATGATTTTAAGATCTCATTAATGCTCTTTTATTTCTCCTATTTGGTCATTGCACTAAGTATCTGCTCAACTTCTTCAGCACCATCATTCTTTTGTACCAACTTTCCAATTGAGATCACATCGCGAATATCATCTGTCTGGTCCCATACTGCTTTTCCTATGACACTGGCAATCTTCAATTTCGGCAATACTTTGACCGATACTTCTAGAAATTGCTTGATTATGTCTTTCCTGTTTGAGTAAAGCCGCAAAGATAATTCCTATCCGCGTGAGCAGTGCTGCAGCCAAGAATGAGTAACCAAATCCAAGTACCGTTGCCGATGCAGAGTGTACCGCCAACCAACCTGTTCCAACAGAGGTTTCAAAATTCGCAACTGTCAAGAGTACTGCTAGACCTATTGAGCCTACGATTTGTCGTGAAGTATTGATTAATCCTGAAGCAAGGCCTTCTTCACCTCTCCTAGCTCCGGCGAGTGCGGCTATGTTGTAGCCAGTGATGCCTAACGCAGTTCCAAACGCTATGACAAGCATTGGTACAAATTACCCAAAGTAGTTTTCTTTGAGGGAGATCCCCGAAAGCAATAGATAGCCGATTGTTTGTAGAGTCACCCCAGAAATCAAGATTGGTTTGACACCGAAGCGATTTACGAGTCGCGCTGACAAAAAACCAGAAACAACTAGAATTACATCACCCGCTGGAGCACTTGTCATATAAGTGTGTGTACACACGTATTTTATATCTTCGAAATTCGTGTGTATTTTATATCTAGTTGTTTTATATCTTCGAAATATCTTAATGTACAAATGTGCGATGTACTAGAAGAATGTCATGCACGACTGATGTGCTGGATATGCGTAATCTGTTAGGTAACACCTACGTTGCCTATCCCGTCACATGGCATATGTTCAGCAAAAAATAAAAAGGATTTTAGCGGTTTTGAGTTTTTTGGGAGTAATTTACCAGCCGCCGTAGCTCACGAAGCCGCCGTACGAATAGATGCTCCAGCCACCATAGGTGAAGCAGCCGCCGCCCCATCCGCAAGCATATGCTTGGTGGGTTGTAACTAGAGGACCGGCTGCAAACAGTAATACCGCTGCCGCAATAGCTATTATGCTGAACACCACACTTATTTTCGTATTCATTGTAATATAATATTACACTAGTTATTTATACGTGATGATACTTCTATACTATTATATAGATATAGTAATCGTTTATGTAAAGTTATGGTAGAATCAGATACTAGAAAATTGCTCTGTAAAGATTCATGCATTTAGAATCACATAATCATCTAATTACGGTATTACTTATCTTGCCACTGTTGGGACACTGGCCAGATTTGAAATTAACCAAGGTTCACTCATCATCAAAATTGCCGCGCCTTAGAATCCATCAATCAATTAAGCAACAGGTGAAGACGATCTGTTCAGAGTAGGACAATACAATATCATAGGCTGGCCAACACTAAGCACTTAGAGTTCTGGGAAGGGGAGTTGATCGATTATATCTCTACCATAGCTATGAACTTATGGTCTCAAGACCCCTTCTCTTTGTATAAATACGTTAAGACGGAAAAAACCAATTTCTCCTGTTATTGTTGTAGGGTATGTAAAGAATTCATACCATATTCGAAACCAAGCTCTCATATAGTTTTGCCATAAAGATATAGCGGCTTGAAATGGATTTGAAGTCATGACGTCTTTGTCACCATAAGGAAGAGCATAGACTGATTTTTTTGTAGACATACTTGTATCTATTTCGGCAATACCATCATTTGCGGCAATATCATATACTACCAGAGGTTTTGATTCTCCACTTTTTTCGCTCGGGCTGTTTATAGTGTTGGTTTCTGATTGTTTTAGTTCTGTACGCCCCGAGTTATTATCTCGTGACAAACCTGAGTTTTTATAGGATTTATGTTGCGAACTTGTTGGGTCTCTTGTTTCACCATATCTTGTATTAGAATCTTTACTGCTATCAGAGGACAACATTTGATTGATATTTTCTTGGATATTGCTTCTACGTTCAGTACCGTAATCTTTGCTTGCTTGTTTGATCTTTTTAGCGTTATTATTGTGCTTCCTATATTTAGTCATGAACTCTGTCGAAGGGCTGGACGAGCTTATAAATTATAACGTTTATAAATTATTAACTAATGACTTATATAACGCAGCAGCTGAATGAGGTCCTAGGACTTCCCAAATCGATTGTTACAATATATATACACCATCAATAATTCGCTCTAGAAAACTGATTTACAATATCACTGCGACTATGTCTTATTAGTATGCCTTTAGATGACGTTTCGTCGATGACCTTCCCTCCCCTATCTGGTTGTCTACTTGATTTTCGAAGGATGCAGATCGCATACCTTTCTAGTACTACTATGCAAACTTTCATTAGAGCGATTCAATTAATGGCTTCAGAAAAAGAATGTGAATCTTGATACAACAAAAGCCCGCTAGCTTCGAAAGTACAATTACCATCACTTAAAAACATGAAGGGTTTTAAGCTAAATATCTTATTCCATTTTTATTTGTAAAGTACAGACAAACACTGCTTTAAACTGCTACGCCGCAGCTCTGATCTAGCTACGCAAATCAATGAGTGCTAATACTGCGCAAATCAGTTCGTAGTCAAACCTGATACAAACAAAATGGCGTATTTCGCCGCACCTCTAAAATTGACGTAATTAAATTAAGTATCTTTGAGAAAATTTTTTGCTTCAGAAAATAGTGCCCATAACATTGCAGATCCAAAAGATCCCAGGAAAATCCCTAGTGTAGGTTCCAAGCAAATACATCTCGATTGTCGATAAGGACTGGAAAAAAGGGTGCTATTAATCTAGTCCTGTTTATCCTTTTGCTCATTTTACATGTGTATAAGTTGTGGTTTCTAATATAGAGCGAAAATACTAGGGGGAGGGACTAGTCATATATTTATGCGGGGAAGGAGGCAGAATTATGCAATCGGCAATGTAAATCTCTGCATAGAATTTGTATACAGTGTGGTACTTAGCTTTTATGATAAAAATCGGGGAGTAGGATGCTATGCAAAATTATCCAGATGCTTATATCTTCATCACGTAGTTCGCCTGCTTAATAATTAATCTGATATTCGGAATATGATTGCGTTGATATTCGCCGGAACAACAGGCTTTTAACGGAACATGGTCGTCGTCTCCAATACAATGAACAGGGTTGCGAGCGTCAGTCATACCTGAATCAGTAAAACTAAAAAAACTGAAGAATTTAAACAGTGCTAGGTGACCTCGATATTAACTTCTATAACTTTTAGTATGTGAGCCGGAACAATACCCGCAGTAGTCGACAGTACCTGCCCTTTTATGGCATACACATTCACAATTAGAACCAAATCCTAGTGAGTAATTTCTTCTCATGAGGTGTGGTACGTTTTAACACATTTAAATTCCTTTTAGGTTAGTTTACCATATTTTTGATATTGTATTCATATCAGGAATGGGGCAGCCTAACATTATTCGCTGCGAGTCTACTCATTCGGAGATGAGTTAACAGAAGCCATGGTTCTGTCCCTCGGACTATTTTCGTAATGGAGCTCAAGGATCTCGTGGACAATTCCAGCCGTTAAGAGATGAGATGTGCTGCACATAGCGCTCATATTCAAGATAATTATGACCGTAATAATTCAAGGGTGAACTATGTTGTTCGATATTTATACGAATAACTAGATTAATCCGGGATTTGAGCTGGTGGTTGCAGAATGATAGAGTCAGCCCATATTGAGATAAGTCCGATAATGACACTTTGGTTTTATATTTAACAAATTTCACTTATGTATTTTTGGCAGGTAATGGGGGCTACCTCGTCAAATCATCATACATAAGTGATGCGAGTCCAGGGAAGAGAATTGTATCTAACCTGAGCGCCCCCCCGCTTGATAGAGACTCGTTCGTGAGACAGCACCTGTCGATTCATCTTGTAAAACACTGCTTTTGATAACACAAAAGAAGTTAATTCATACTACATATGATGTCGTGATTCTGAAAAAAAGTTATCATGTAGTCGACTACCTGAACATGGTCTCGATTTTCATAGACACGTGTGACATATAGAAAATGCGATTTGCCTGTAATAGATGCGGCAAAATGATAGGAGATCATAACTATACAGTTCACATCATCAGGCATGCCTTCGACGATATGGAAAGGAGGTCATTGATCCGTCAAAGTGCAAACCTGATTACGATGAGGTTTAACAACTAATCGAACATCTGGCCAGTCAACACATGCAATCTAAATTTTGTCATTTTTCAAGGATTATTTCAAGATGATGAGGAATGACTAGTATAGGTACACCGAGCGAGTCATCTCCCTTTGCGGTCAAGAGACACGTCCGTGAGATACCACTCACTTAAGTATATCCGGACTATCGTTGTATACTTAATTCAAGTAGTCTATCATCCTATCGGCCATAGCTATAGCAGGTTTCTCAATTCCGATGATAGGCCCGCCTAAGCCTAGACGTCGAACACAAGTGGTTGTCACATAGAAGTTTTATTGTAGTGAATTCCTCTCAAACGAGCGTGCGTTGTTCATAATATGCTACACACATAAATGGAAACTATGTTATGGGACGATGTGAACATGTCACACTGCCGTCTACTTGCTTAAGGCTTTGCATAGTCAGTTAATTAATATTTTGTGAATAGTTATCACAAGTAAATTACTGATTAGATTTCCTGAAAGTTTTAGGAATTATAACCCATATTATTGGTTCACAACGCCTATAACTGCTAATTCCTCTAGAAGATTGATGAATCCAAACGGCTATGGCGAAGGCCAAATCGATTGTGTGGTGGTCCAGAAATGGAATTCGATATGAAGTTTCAAGGATATAGTATTCAAATAATAGTCCTATCTGTTCTTGGAATTATTCTGCTTGCAGCTGGTCTTGCTACCACCGCAACGTATGCCTTTGTGAAAATTACTTCACCCGTTAAAGGTCAAAACGTCCCTGTAGGAAACATTTTGATCTCAGGTGTATCCTCATCTAACTCCATAAACCAATGCACCGTTTCAGTCATTATAGATGGTATAAGGCCGTACCAACAAGTTACATCAACAGGAATTAATGGGCCAAGGCCAATGGACTATTCTAAATGGACATTTAACGCTACTCCAGAGTATACCACGATTAAAGAAGGCATGAACAAGATAACTGCAAAATACTCTTGCCTACCGGAAGTTAATTTCACGAAATTTTATAGTGTGAACGTCACTGGAGTAGCGGCCAAAGTACAACCTATACTTTCAATACCAATCAACCACGATACACAATCTCTTCCTAGTATAGACCAGTCAATAGTAAGAGAGTTCAAACACACTGAGATCCTAAAGAGCTACCGGTAATGCGGAAATAGTATGCAGATAAAGCAACCACGGTACTGGACAATACGATTAATCCTACTTTTGCGTTTATAGCATTCGCAGGTCATTGTCACATTAACACTAAAGGGCCACCTCCCTACACCATAGTATGGGCATACATCCGAATGTGTTATATCTTATGCTGACATGAATGAAAAATAAGTAATACGTTATTACCATTACAGCCTTTTGTGATATACCTAATGCCCTAATTCTAGGGCCAATTTGGTCAATTAATCACATAACAACGACAAGTTATCACATCCTAACGTAAGTTAAGGAGCAGATTCGTAGTATCTAGCTCTCGTATTGAGGTGTGTTTAGATTTCTTTGTCCTAGCTATATATAACTGAAGTATGATTCTTTTGGACAAAGGATAAATCTAATTCTTGCACTATTTTGTCTAGCAATTCTGGTTGGTTTTCCGACCGAAGGGATAATTGCATGAGTCCAATAGCTTTTCATTTACAGATAGATTTCCAAAATCGGTTTAATCCGTACAGATATTGTCAAGCCTTCTGAGGTGGTAAATTATTTATGATACCCTACAGAGAAGGCATAGTGCGATTTGTGGAGTTCAAAGAAAATATATACCATTAATAATTAATAATAAAGGATACGAACATCAAAGTATTAACAATAATTGTAGTTTTGGTGACAGATATCTTGATAGTAGCTAACTCAATTACTCAACCCGCTTCAGCATTCAGAAATGTGCCTTTTGGAATACCCTTTGGGGCACCTTTTCCATATAATTACTGCATGCATTTTTTCGGTCACCAGAATTTTAGAAATGTGCCCTTTGGGACACCCTTTGGGGCACCATTTCCATATGATTATTGCAGGCAACACTATTTCGGTCAGTTCAGAAACGACCCCTTTGAATTACCTTTTCCATGATTTTACTTAAACGCCAAATTGTAATATTTGAGATTTGGTTTCTTGGCACATGCCGTAATCTATCTATGTAAAGTCGTAATTTCTCCAGCAGCAGAATCTGTAAAGTTCTTCAAAAATGAATAGCCTTCATCTGTAACTACTAAAAAAGCATTCAAGTAATTACGTTCCTTAAGATAATTTATCCATATCGTTACTAGTTGCTCATCGTCATCAAATTCTTTTACTATATCGTTCCAAGTTCTTCCGACTGAGATGCACTTTAGTATATAAAACGCTTGTTTTATTCTGGATAGACTGTGGGCTGGGTCTCGAACCCTTTGTTCTGACATTCGAAATTCCTCCATTTGGAATTTTGTACTCCTATTATCTTAGTGAAACAAATATTTATTCTTATTCTATAACATTATGCGGTGTTTACATTACATAACATATATCTCAACGAGCAGTTGCCATACATGATAAATTACAATTTGTGGATCTCGGTATTTCCGAATATAACAAAAGTATGTTAAGATTGCTGGTGTGGGAAGCCTGTTTGTCACCGCAACCGTATACATATAGAGTATGAGTTTGTTAACGGTTGTATTTCCATACATAGGTGACATTATAGCTTACGAGCATGGGCTAGCGGTGCGATGAGCAACATTTATTGGCATCTGCACCTTCCTAAAGACGTGTCTAATAAGTCATCACGATCTACTGCGCGGCACAGTCTAACTATCAGGTCCAAAATCACTCTTAACCGCATACTTGAAATCACAAATAATTCAGTGAAGATAGAAATTAATGAAAAAGGAACCATCACTGGCAGATATTTAGGAAACCAAATTGCGACCATAGATAACACCGCGAATCAAGACGGTACTTCAAGCTGGAGTGCTAAATTCATGCAAATTACGAATAAGGGAGACATGATAGTTGCTACCGGAAGCGGAACTGGCGAGCCCCCAAATTCGAAAGGCGTTCTAAAGATAAGAGGAGAAGGTGATATGTGGACGCAGTCTACCAGACTGGCTAGCCTCAATGGTGCAAAGTGGAGGTGCGAGGGAGAGAGCAATATCAGAAACGGAAGTTCGGTGATCTATGTCGACATAAAGGAGTAGATACGATTTACAATTCTGTGATGCTAAATGAGGTCCATTATAAGTACAAACTTTTTTTATCTGTTTTCTTCTAATATTATCCTGAGTAAACGTGATGTAGTTGGTCAACTGATATTATCCTGATGATGAATATTTAACGTTGTCATTTGCTACTGCGAATTCTCATTTGAAATCTCGCTAATGCTTTCCTAGTTTTGTTTTCTTGTAAACTTCAGGACCTACGACTACAAAGGCCCTGCAAATAAAGATAATGGTATTGAAATGAAAAGAGAATGTCTGTAAAATACAAGATCTATAGTCTCAGCAGTTAGAATACATGCAGTTTCTGCTGTAACCAGAATAAAGATACTTGTCCACAATATGGTCTTTAGGCTGTTTGTAAAGCTGTACCATTTTTTTAACTCCGATCGCACAGGTTTTAAAAGTCATTAATAGCATTCCAACGAAACCATTCTAACCTTGATCGAGAACAGAACAACAACTACACATTTTTTCTGAATAAGGTGAAGTCCAAGTATCGTTGCAAATGTAGTGAATGCAGATAGGCCATATCCTAGAAGCGTCATACCTGTAGCCGTCCTATAGCCAAATATAACAAAACTAGGGTTTTCGCCTATCTCAGCTCCATAAAACCTCTATGGCTAAAGCTGTCGCATATAGTACATTGGCATTTTGAAAGAATCTATAAATGGGATGTTCTTTTCTACGAACACAACAGCATACGTCCTTTGCATACATTTCGAACATTCGAGGCTTGTACAATCTAGTGGACTGCATTCGCATTCCGCACACTTCATACGTATAAATAAGAATTGAATAAGAAAAATAGTTAAAAATCTATCTGTTTTGAGTAGGTTCGCCTTACTGAAGCTGTACGACGAGCAGTATACATACGCATACATCCCCGGCGCTTTCTCTACCAGAATACAACTGCAATATTTTCAGTACAAAATATCAAAATTTGCAGGATACATGCCTTTAAAAATTTGCAGGATACCCCCTTTAATGTACTACCTTGTAAAAGTAGATAACACGGTTTAATCGAGGAAACGCAAACAGTCAGCTAGAATATATTATCAGGGAGAGTGTCTTGTATAATGTCGGTATTTCTGTATTTTCGTCTAATTTTCTGAATTTTGTACATATTTGTTTGATAAAAGTTGATATTATTATGATAGACTTAGGTTAATGATATTTCTGGTTTTGCCTCCATCCTTAGAAATATTGGATGACGAGTTAATGTGTGGTCTTAAGTCGCACATACATTAATATTATTATTATCTGTAGATTCAGTTGGATTCAAAGCGTAAAGCTTTATGCAAGACGCAAATAATGGCGAATTAGACGATGATTCAGAGAGTCATAGGAAATATAAAAATAAGTTCAACAAATGTGAAACCTTAGATGAAGGCACATTTGCTTTTATGCATTGGCTAAATTCAGAAGACAAGAGATCCTTATCTTCTATTGATAATCCCATAGTTTTGTTGAAATTTATTAACGATAGGCATACAATACTTTACGATACAAATCTTCATGCAGAAGTGGACGTTGAGATAAACGAAGGCATTCCTTATTGCAAATGTTGTAAGGAAGAAGATTGTGCTCACGTAGGATTTGCCATATGCGTAGAACAATCATATGGTCATCGTCGTGGTGAAACTGAGGAAAGAATAGAAGATATTATTGGAATCTAGGCATTATCAAGGCGGTTTTCAGAAGTTTAGTACAGCGTCATGGTCTAAAACCGAATAATCTATTTCTTCCTTTCATCACCTAATTCTTATCACACTTCCAAATTTAATTACATATGATGTCATGAAAGTGGTTACTATTGTTACTACGCCTAATATCGGAAAGACTGATGAAGTAATTGCTCCAACATCCTGACCAGCTTTGGCAACTACCAGGGATAGTTCTCCTCTTGCCGAAGCCATTCCTAATCCCGCTCTTAAAGCTGTAATGCTATCATATCCTTTAACTCCCGTCAATATTGCACTAATAATCAAGAACTTTGAGGCAAAAGAAGTCAGAATAAGCAACATTGCTGGAACAATGAGCACAGGAATACGAGACAAGTCAATTAGCGCGCCTATTGATATAAAAAAAATTGCTGCAAACATATCTCTTAATGGTGTTGTAATTACTCTAGCTACGCTAGCACTTTTTGATTCAGCAACTAATACCCCTGCTAGAAACGCACCAGTAGCGACCGACAACCCAAGTTCTTTGGCTGCAAATGATAAACCAAATGCCAATCCAAGAATTACAATGAGTATGAGCGCATAGTCTTCTGTTTTACCAATTTTGTCTATTATTGTAGGCACATATCTTGAGCCTAGAAACAGTATACTTCCAATAAAAGTAGCAACTATTGCTATGGAGACAGAAACTTGCAGAATAGATATCTGGCCCCCATTTGTGGCTACTGATTGAAAGATACCGAGAGTAGTAATTGCCATAACGTCTTCTACAATGCATATCCCGAGTATAAGAACAGTTGATTTGTCTTTAATCATACCTAACTCTTCGAGAACTCTAACAGTTACAACTGTGCTTGTAATAGACATAGCCAATGCCAAAAACAGGGAGTCAAAGAATGGAAAACCAAGGGCTTGGGCCACGAAAAATACGATTACTAGCGTTCCTATCGATTCTGGTATTGCTACTATAATGGAAATTCTACCAACAGATCTAAGCTTGGCAATTGGAAATTCAGTTCCAACAACAAACAGTAGCATTATAATTCCTAATTCTGCGAAGGTGTTTAATGAATTAACATCGTGTATCAAGCTAAACGGTGGTGTATAAGGACCAATTATCATACCAGCAAGTATATAACCAATCACCATTGGTTGTTTTAATCTGTGAGTGATAACCAACATAATAGCAGCTATTATCATTATTACTGCAAAGTCTTGAATTAAGAAATCAGGTGACGAAGTCGATGTGAAAGCGTGTGGGAAGAACTGACCACCAAATGATAGAAATAACGATAATTGATGGTGTAGTATGATAAATGATAATGGAAAACTCATATTGCCAGAATATTACATTTGATGATAATTAAGAATTTATGCGTCGTCTAGACAGAGGTAGTTAAGAATAAGCATATCTTCGTCAATGTTTTAATTGGAACATGGCTCCCATGACATACGCAAAAGCTGATACTAGAGGAACTCCTCTTCTGAACTGGAGAATGATACAGTGTATCCATACTCATGTTAGATACTGTAATTCATCTGTGACATTTTAACTATGTTTTAACAAAATCAAATTCAGAAAGGGAACCAAGCCAGATGATTGAGTAAAAAAGCCTCTAAGTTTCTTGCATCGATATATGGGATGCCATTCGTAGGTTAGACCATGACGTAAGCTGTCGAAATGGATCCGCCTAATTTAGATATTTTTCTAGCTGCCTACCCTATAACGGGTAGACACCAGAGTGAAATCGATAAAACAGCCAAGCAGATAGGCAGAAGTGTCATGGGTGTGTTCAGGGAGACATCACAAATCTAACAAATCTTGACCGTTATACGAGACGGTTAAAGAGCAGAAAGGCCGAATCGATGTCCTCTTCGCCAATGTGGGTATACTAGAACCTCAACCGTTAGCACCGATAACTGTATCACATTTTGATAAAATGTTCAATATCAACGTTAAAGGACTTCTATTCACAGTACAAAAAGCTTTCGCTATTTCAAAATGGTGGTTCGCTATACTAATTTTGTTCATGCATTAAACATTGTCCATTCTATGGCATTGTACGCAATATCCTTATTGAGTTTTTTATTATGTATATTCCACTCTCCTCTTACTTTTCTTTCGAATCATACTCTTAATTACTCTTATAATCCTCTTTCTAAGACTCAATATACTCTTAATATACTTGTATTAACATACTCTTAATATACTTGCTTCAGAAGAGCGCATAACTCCAAATATGCCATTATCAGGGAAGACAGAATCTGTATGAATTCTATTCATAAATGAAGAATTTTCCATTCATTCATGTTTGAGGATTAGACATATTTTCGTAGATATGACGATGGAAAAGAATAGTATAGATGGTTTCTACCAACTGACTCCCAACAAAGGAATAAAACACCTGATGATTCAACAGAACCAAAGATTTTATCACACGATCATATAAGAAACTGGTAAGATAATATGACAATAGATGAAAAGCCGACTGATAGTAAAGTTCGGATAAGAAACATACTTGTTCCCATAGACGGTTCAGAGTGTTCCCTAGATGCCGCTAAATACGCAACAAGAATTGCAAAAAACGAAAATGCGCAGCTATTTTGTATTCACGTTATGACAAACATACCATATGGATATACAGACTCTCCACCTGCGATAGAGGAGTACTTCAAAGATATTGAAGAAAAAGTTCAATCTTGGTTTGACGAAGTAAGAGACATGGCCAAGACAGAAGGTATTTCCAAGTTAAAGACAGAGAATTTCACAGATGTTAAATCGGTTATCAGATCTATTATAGACTATGCTAATAGCAGGAATGTAGATCTGATAGTCATTGGAACTAGAGGGAGAACTGGACTAAAAAGATTGTTGATGGGAAGCGTAGCAAATGGTGTAATACGGCACGCTCGTTGTTCTGTCTTACTTGTAAGGTAGCTTTCCGATTTGTTTGTGTTCAACCAATTATCATATTTGAACAGTTTGGTGGTTCATCTATACACTCTTCTCGTTAGATCCTATTGTTCGAGAGTCTAGAAAGATAAGCTTTAACAAGATAAATAAATGATGTCATAATAGACAATGTCCGTTCACGTTCAGATTGGCCAGAACATAGGCTCTATCGTCACTTGCTTATTCGTAATCCTCAATTCGTCGATCAACTTAGTCCGTCGTGAACGGACTTTTCATCTACTGTTGAGTGGTTTATCAATAGATTTTGTATCAATTTGTTGAAATTTATTGATCTCTTTCAGCGTTTGATGGGACATATTTCAATAGGACATATTGGCACGTATTTTGCAAATTCCTTGTGTAGAAGGGAAAATGGG
>JASHSN010000264.1 GCA_030038695.1 Nitrososphaeraceae archaeon | reverse complement strand
CCAGATACCACCATTTGACCTAACGCTTGTATACTGCTGCCCTGAATTGCAGTTTGAATAAAAAATATGGCTGCAAAAGCAGAAGCTATGGAAAGAAATATCACACTTACTTTGGTTGCCATTAATGCCAAATATGTTGACACAGTGATATTTATATGTTGACATAAAAGTCACTTGATAGTACAATTAGTCAATTTCTAAGGAAGATTCAGAAGTGTTAGAGAACAGTGGCGTAAACGTGATAAAAACACAGGTAACACTAGAGAGATACTACTGGGCAAAGACCTAGACAGAGTACCAATCAGGCCTAGTACCACTTTGCAGGTCTGCTGACTCAAAACTGACCTTAGAATGAAATCGGACAATGCTATTGATTTAGACATCTTTTTATGTAGTGATATTATTTCGTGAACTTACTGACAGAAATATATTGCTAAGAAGTAATTTATGCTCCTAATAATACCGTTATATGATATACATAGTGACATTCTTGCCAATACATAAATAATCCCTTGTTCAATAAAGAGCATGAATTGGAGTGTCATCATCCTTTGAGTTGTAATGGTAGGTGTATACGTCATAAGGCAAGAAAACAGGTCGGGTTGGGACGATATGCTGCTGGACAAAAACGGTGTCAGATTTGTGAAGTATTCTTACAGTGGGATGGTCTGTTTTGTCCCTGCTGCAGCTACAGGTTAAGAACTAAACCGAGAAGTATGAAATACAAGACCAAACTAAAGCCGACAAATTTTGAAGTACGACTGGTATGAATTGATTAATTGCAACTGCCACTATAGCAAAAAGATAGCCTTCGTCCAGATATCCTACGAGTTCCAAAACAAACTTCTTAACGTCATAGAATGCACAGGTCAAAATACATATGTGCAAGTCCTTACTATCGCAACTCCTTTATAATATCCTGAATTCGGGAAGTGCCGTTGATTAATCTACTGGACAATTCCGGTAGTCTTTTCACGTAAAATCTATAAAACAGTTTATTGTTATCCACTCGATGTTAAAACCAAAACACTTCTTAGTTGTGGGAATAGTCGCTGCGCTGGGAATAACCTTAATTATAGGTTCTGCCACGGCGTCAATTTCTGCTCAAGGGGCTGCTGTTGCAGCTACAATGGTTCCTAATGCATCTACATTTATGGGACCCAAAGGTTCCCAAGCATTCTCTCCAAACCCGATAAACGTAAAAGTCGGTGGTACTATTACATGGACGAACCACGATACACAGGCTCACACTGTCGTTTCTGGAACCGGAAGCACTGATCCTAATAAAGGAAAAGTGTTTGACTCCGGATTGACAACGCTCATACAACCAGGCAAATCGTTTTCGCATACCTTTACGGCTGCAGGAACGATTCCTTACTTCTGTGAAATCCATCCAAACATGGTCGGAAAGATAATCGTTACTTAACCCCTCATTTTTTAGATTTCCTACTTATTTTCTTACTAAACTTTGTCGTTCATATATAAAGTGGATTTCAGATATCAATAGATTCAGTGATTGTTATCATTTATGCAAGTACAAATAAATAAAATTCCGAAAAGGGATCTTTTACACGAAAACTGTAATAATAACAAAGAATCTTTTTAATTAATCCAAAGAAAGGACTTGCTTTATGTGTCAGCGAATCAATAGACGCTGGCAATGGCTGGCACCTGCTGTCCTGACTCGTTCAGATAATGCATCGACTCGATATGAGATTATGGATATCAACTCATTTGCAAGCCTGATTTTATGATCTCATTACATTTGGGATTACATCATGTCTACTCGTATGAGAATCTCCTAACCACGAAGTTATTTATTGGTATTGCATGCCTCGTCCCTACCACGAAGCTATATAATACATTGATGTAAAATTCGGACCGATGAAGGATTCCACAAAACCAACGCACAGGATAGCTGTTTTAGACGAGGAGCTCTGTCAGCCAAGAAAGTGCGGTCTGGAATGTATCATTTATTGCCCTGTGAACAAAACGGGGGGCGAGTGTATAGTACTAAGCAACGACAGTAAAAAGGCAATAATTTCAGAGGATCTTTGTACTGGTTGTGGCATATGTGTTAAAAAATGTCCTTTTGAGGCGATTGTTATTGTCAACCTTGCTAGAGAGATCGGCGAGGGAAAAATTCATCAGTATGGCATTAATTCATTTAGACTATACCATCTTCCAACGCTTAAGAAAGGAGATGTTGTAGGTTTACTCGGAAGAAACGCCATGGGTAAATCCACCATAGTCAACATATTGTCAGGATCAATCAAACCTAATTTTGGTAATTACGACTCCCAGATAAGATGGGACCAAGTACTCGAAAAATTTCATGGCACTGAATTGCAATCTCATTTTGAGAAAATCGCTGACGGCGAGATGCGAGCCTCAATTAAACCTCAGTTAGTTTATCTTATTCAAAATGCTTTCAAGGGGACCGCCAAGGAACTGATAGAAAGATATGACGAAAGAAAAGCAGCAGACTGGCTGATTGATGATCTGGGGTTAAGAA
>JASHSN010000263.1 GCA_030038695.1 Nitrososphaeraceae archaeon | reverse complement strand
GCTTCAAGATTAAAAGTATGAATTGAACTCATTTACTTTCATTCATTATTGTGCAGTGATTTATTTGTTATAGGGCGACTTGACCACGTATCCACCCGACACCTGCAGCTAATGAAGCTATTCCAATAGTCTGGACATCATCAGAAGAAGAAAAGTAAAAGATAACAAATTCAGGCGATTTACTATCGTAGCTTCGTATACTTGTTTATGTAACTAGTGATGCCTTCAGAAAATAGTGTCCTTGTTAATGCTCATAGCTTATGCTACTTTAAATCGATTTGTGTGTAAAGATGTACTTGTACGTTATTTGGCTATAAAATACGTAGTGATAAAAGCGAAGAAATAGGACTTTCCACTAGACACAAAGAATCATGTTTTTTCAGTTGGTTTGACCCATGACTGAAAAAGCGATTCTCGCAGCCTTCTAGACATCCATTTAGATAGTTTATTTCGTTTATCTCTATATTTTATTTTCATCGAAACTCCGAAAGACTATTTATGTTAATAGAAACATGTCTGGCGTTACGCTTTCTCATTGATAACATGAAACTAAAACAAGGAAGGGCAAAGCAAGGAAAGTAGGAAACTGGAGAAGAATTAGACGACCTTACCTTGTAATGAACTTTGAACATTGTTTTGGTTCAACATAACTTTTATTGTATTGCATTGTTCTATCCTCCGTTCATTTAATTCATCGTTGCTGACCTGCGTATTTGCTGAAATGTCTATCCTTTTTTGTGTAGTCTAGGAGACCATCAAGGTTTCCAATTAATAATACCAAATTCATAAATGTCTGTTTTATCGCAGTCTAATTTACGGATCATCTTTTCGTGATCCGTGCTATTTCTGTACTATTTACCTTGCTGCCAACTTTCTCTCTATGGTATAATTGTACTGCTTATAATGCAATCAAGGTGTAACCGGAATTGTCTTTGTTGCAGATGACGACATGTGGGCGGCGTCACCAAGGAAAAATGCTTCAATTTTATGTGTACCTGGGCCTAGGTCAGCATGGGTGTTATAGGTACCGAATTCATTAGTTCTGACAGCAGTCTCTTGTTTACCTTCGCCTGTTCCTGTAATCCATATAGTAGCAGCTCTGCCTACTTCTGAATCCTCAAAGGTCAGTTTGCCTAATAAGCTCACGCGTAAGGTGCCGGCGGAGCCGACTTTTCCGGTGTTTGGATACGAGCCTAATGTTAAAGTTGTGGGCTTGGCCTGAGCGGATGCTTGGTTCGTTATCGATATCCAGGCTAGTACAGATAATGTCAGAATTCCCGCTATCGTAGATATTGCGATTGCTTTGTTTGTCATATCCTGTAAAAAAAGGTTTGGTATCCGCTATCTATATCGCGCCACTTGTAGTTGTGGTGCTGGTGAAGCCGCTCCCAGACCGCCTCCGGCTTTGTAGCCTCCTTGCCCTCCTGTGCCCGTAAGAGGCAAGATACCTGATATTACTTGCCGTACTTTCGACAGCTCCTGTGCTAGATATGGTACTTTGCCTATTATCTGGTGGCGCGCAGCGCCATAGTCGGCTGCTACGTGTGTTGCTGGGAATAATATTGCTCCTATTCCTATTGCTAAAGCAATGAGACTGATTTGTTTTATCATCCCAGGTTATTTCCTGAAGTCAGATAAGAGTATTATATCTATATTATATAACATTCCTATAGTGATAGGCGTAATTACTCAGACGAATTGTATTAAGGCTTTCTTGGGGGTCTCGTACCATCACATTTGTGTGTCAGAGAATTGCCTTCAGACAACTACCTTCCATCCTCACATGTAAAACTCGTCATTCTAGATTCCCCTTCGGCTCAGGATGATCCCGTCTATATTCAGCCACAACCTCTTCCATTATCTCCCATCCATATTTATCACATAACTTCAAGAAATGTTCTGAACCTAGTCTATAATCAGCCATGTGTTCGTCGTATGCTTTTTTTGCCTCTTCTTTCAAAGTCATTTCAATTATCAATCCCTTCACTTTCGATGCCTCTGTATGAACCCTTTGTCAACACGTCTTGCATCAAACTCAAAAGAGCTGCTTGGTCTGGTATCAAATTATCATCCTCAATGTAGAGATTCCGAATTAACTGCTTGACGTCTCCGTATCTATGTCTTTTTGGCGCTGATCCCTCAGCTGATGCCACCACCTTGACTCTGAACCTGGTTTGTAATAACAACTGCGATATTATGGACTTCAGCTAGTCTACTTAGTTTGTGTAGCATGATGTTGAGCCGCTGCTGCCTTTCCACCAATGTTCCCTACCAGTAAATTCTGCCCTATGAAGCGCAATGATGCTATCAACCATCACAAGTTTCGCTTTATACTCTTCAATTGATTTCCCAAGGTCTTGTATTATCACTTTCAGATGACTTGTGTTGTAAATCTTGCAAACGTATATTCTCCTCAGAATTTCATCTGGTTCGCTAATGCCTTCGTGTTCTGCTATTTGAAATATTCTTTCAGCTCTGAAAGTATTCTCTGTGTCTATGAAGATAACATTTCCTCCAAGTCCTTTCCTATCAAGAGGAATATTTGCTGTTACACATAAAGTATAACAAATCTGGCTCTTGCCGCTGCCAAACTCCCCAGCTATCTCTGTGATTGCTTGGGTCTCAATTCCTCCCTTGAGAAAGGAGTCAAGCTTTGAAGAACCTGTCGAACATTTGAGTAGGTTCTTTCTTCTTTCCAAGATTTCCTGAGCTGTGGAAAAATCTTTGAAAAGCAGCCCTGAATCTACCAAAGCCTTTTTCGCTTTAGTCACAAGTTCAAGTGCAACATGTTCAT
>JASHSN010000262.1 GCA_030038695.1 Nitrososphaeraceae archaeon | reverse complement strand
TAGAGCGATTGACAGATCAATGATCTTGTTTGATATTTCTTTTTCTTGGACAGCCAAATTAAACCTGCTAATGGCAATATCAATGAAGGAACTTATAATGGCAATATCAATATAAGATGGTAGCTATAGAAGGGATTTATTCCAGAGGTACTACCATAGATGCCATTTTCAGACCTCGTACCGCATATGAGATAAATACTTCCGAAATGAGGATGACAAATAAGCCAATGATGATAGAGCCTATGCTAACGTGAACGGACATTTTCTATGGTTGATTTATTTATTGTATAAGAGTCGAGAAACATCGACTTTTGAAATTAGAATTAGTAGTTGGTCACAAATGGACCATCGCAATGACGTGTAAGATTGTGGACAGACACCTTCAAAATAAATACAATGTATTTTTGTACTCGGGGTTTCATGAATAATGTTATGTCTTGGCAATGTCAGCACTTTCATCTGCTGAATGTTTAGCTTTCATACTTCCTTTTGGATAAACTACCAGATCATGTAACAAGGCAGAAGCAAGAACAACATCCAAATCAAAACCTTTCTCTTTCTTGCTTATCATTTCAGCGTTTCTATATACTCTTAGTATGTGTTGGAAATCATGAGCCGGAGATTGATAATGTAGTAGTAATTCTACTGTTTTCAATATTTGTTCCAACTTGCCTGTCATTCCGTCCACTTTGTCGACATTATTCACTACAACCAATAGAGGAGGAGTGATCTATGATTGTACACGTTATATATATTACAGAATAACTGTATTGGAGCACAACAAAAATAAAAGCAGCAAGTTGAAGATTGTCCATGTCATAGATAAATAAGGATTAAAAGAACCTATCGATTGTTGCTGGCAGATCTGAGGGCCTTTAAAAAAGTTTTTAAATCTAACGAGCCGTTGTAACGTATCGCATTGATGTAAAAGGTTGGCGTACCATTTACACCGCTTCGTACACCACTTAGAAAATCTTCTCGGATTCGACCTGCGTAAGTATGTGAAGACATATCAATATTGAATTTGGCTAGATTCAATCCTAAATTCTCAGCATATTTCTCTAAATACTTATCATCAAGAGCCTGCTGATGTTCATATAAATAATCATGCATTTCCCAAAACCTACCCTGTACAGCTGCAGCTTCGGCGGCTTCAGCTGCGTGCTGTGCATGTGGATGAATTTCTGTGAGTGGAAAATTGCGAAACACAAATCGTAATTTATTACCAAGATGTCTTTGAACTTCCTTGATCATTGGATAAGCTTGTCCACAATAAGGACACTCGTAATCGCCATATTCGACTAAAGTCACGGGTGCAGTGGAAGAGCCTTGAATATGATCTCGATCGCTAGTAACGGGTAAAATCAGTTTTACTATTTCTGTGTCCATATTATATTTCCACTTTTTAATCTTCTTTCTTGCTTGGCTTAGAGAGTGATTCTAAGGCTTTTAGAATTCCTTCAGCCCCCGGATTGATGCCTATAGGTGAAACATAACTCCATCGTATAACCCCGTCACTGTCAATAACAAATAAGGCTCGTTCAGTTGTACCTTCTAGTTGACTATATACACCGTATTTTCTTGCTACTGAACCTTTAGGTTCAAAATCTGAAAGCAACGGAAAGTGAAGATTCCTCTCTTTTGAAAATGCAAGATGGGACCAAACACCATCTACAGATATTCCTAATAGTTCAGCATTAAAACGTTGGAATTCTGGCAAGATTTGATTATATAGTGTCATTTGATCCCCACAGACTGGAGAAAAGTCTGCTGGATAGAAAGCAAGAATTGTGGGATTGCCACGAAACTGGCTTAGGGATACCGATTGGTCAGGTGTAGTATGAAGAGTAAAGTCCGGTGCTAGAGTACCTGCTTGTAGTGCTAGCGATCGATGAGAATCTATATCTGACATGATTATTGCTATTTAACACATTTTTAGTATATATGCATGATAGTTGTCCGCATCTATCTTTGATGAGATACGCTGCAGAATCATATTATGGATTTTTGTGCACCACCCGGCGCTCCTTCCATAACAATGGATGCAGTCCCTGTTTCGGCGTCGGCCAGGAGATTACCTTGTTCGTCTTACAAATACGTCTCAGCAGATAGCGCAGTAGGCAGAAAATGCCTAAGCGTCACCTACATCTTAAATAGTCAGTTTGCCTTGGCTTTGTTACCCTAATCTCCCACGATTTTGGTACTTTGGTACATCTGATACATTTATGCGGAGTAGTGCAACTTACTTATCTGTGCTGTTGTACCAGACAAGTCAGAAAATGTAACATAAACGTAAGGAAAATGTATGAAATCAGTTGGATTAGAAAATGTACTATAAACGTAAGGGCTTGTTGAGAAGCTCAAGCCGAACATGACTTGACAATCGTAGCATTTTTACAGGATACTTTGATGATGGACGCTACAAAGACACGACTTGGTGTGCAACTTGGATTAAAATTCTAATCTAAAATTATTACAAACAAAACACATTGCATTCACGCTTCTTCTCTACTGTATCCTTTACAGGTACAACGCAAATTGTCGCCGACGCAAAATCTATCCGCATCTAGCTGACTGTGCTCATCGAGTTCATGTCCACATCTGCAACCCAGATTACTCATATCTCATCTTTATTCAACTCGCATATCTCCTCCTTTATCGTTTCAATCTCGAATAAACAGTATGGTCATAAATTATGACCAGATGGTATTGTTTTACCACATACATAACACTGTCTTAGTAATGAGATACCCTAATCTGCAGTCATAAACATTACGGAAACAGTACGCATGCCATTATTGGATGGTTCTTAACTTCCTGGAATTTTCTCCTGGATATAGATCGATTCACAGGACACCTTAACATGAACCTTATCATTTAGTGTTCTCTCCTGAATGCGGCCGATGAACGAAGCCTTTCCTTTAGAACGCGCACCAGACTCTGTTTACGTTCATTATATATCTAGATAAAAGCCCCTGTCTCAGACAAAGATTCTAAGTAGTGGATAACATCAATTGCTGCCTTGCAACCAGAACCTGCTGCTGTTACAGCCTGTCTGTAAGTATAGTCGTAAACGTCGCCTGCTACAAAAATACCTTCGACGGTTGTCCTACTCTCGTCATATTTTTTTATATATCCTTTATAATCAAGTTCTACATGACCAGCAAAGGTCTCAGTATTTGGTCTATGCCCTATTGCAACGAACACCGCATCACATTTAATTTCTGATTTTTCGCCTGTATGTACATTCTTTATTCTAATGCTATCGACCTTGTTACGTCCAACTATTTCCTCGACTATACTATTCCAGACAAAAGAAATCTTGGGATTACTGAATGCTTTCTGCTGCATTACTTGGCTAGCTCTGAGCTCTTCTCTTCTATGGATAAGCTTTACGCTGTTTGTAAATTTTGTAAGGAATAGTGCTTCCTCTATGGCCACTTCACCTCCTCCCACGACTACTACATCCTTACCTTTGAAAAAGAAGCCATCACATGTTGCACATGCAGACACACCCTTGCCCTTTAATCTAGTCTCTGATTCAAGTCCAAGCCACAGGGCTGACGAACCAGTTGCAATTATAACAGTACGTGCCTCAAGTATATGATCATCACTATTGCTCCCATCGCTGAGGATAGTAATCTTAAATGGAATTGAAGAAAAATCTACGGAAGTAACTTTGCCATCAATGAAATTTGTACCAAACCTTTCTGCTTGTCTTCTCATATTTTCCATTAGCTCTGGGCCTTCTGTTGCATCAGGAAAACCAGGAAAATTTTCTACATCGGTTGTAAGCATCAATTGTCCACCAGGTTCATCACCTGAAACTACAACAGGTTCTATTCCACCCCTCGCAGCGTAGATTGCAGCAGTTAAACCAGCTGGCCCGGATCCAATTATAACCACTTTATAGTACAATGTGTATTACCTAAGCAACCAAAGTGAAGTTTTGTTATTAAAGGTTAGCTCTATCTTTGTAAAGAAATGATAAGAAGCATCAATGGATTACTTTATTAAACAAACAGACACTATGTCAAATATAAGATATATGTCTATTTGTGAGATTTGTGGCAATAAGATAAACACATCACGCTATCCTTTATTTGCAGAAATAAAGGAATCAAATAAGATAAAGTTCGTACATATGGAATGCTGTTCAACTGAAAGTATAAAAAGGAATCTTCTTTCCTATGCAGAAAATCAAATCAATTTTTATAAGGACATTATTCAACTAGTCAATAATACCAGTCTAGAAGAAATTAATAACATTGAAACAAAATATGGTACTTATGGGGAGATTTCTCAAGGTATTCAAATAGATCGTGATCGCTATGTGTCTGCTCTGATATCCGAATTAAAAGGAAAGATATAAAACCTACAAATTATCAATAAGCACTGTTTC
>JASHSN010000261.1 GCA_030038695.1 Nitrososphaeraceae archaeon | reverse complement strand
AATTCTGGGCTATGAAGAGTGCAAAGATTATCATAATATGTCAATTTGACTCCTTTATTGCCTGAACCTTATAAGAAAGTTCACCCTCTGTTAAAAAGTGCATTTGTTATCTTGAGTAACTTTGAAATAAGATAAGGGGGACTTTCTGTGATCTATTGGTGATGAAGAAATTTTCTAACAAAACAAAACCGACTTGTAAATCGTGCCCGATAGAACCTACTTCCCATTAGTTTTTTACGTATTTTCACAGCTAATGTTGTGTTTGAGTATATGCTGCGTATTAATTCATCCGCGCGCCGGATGAGTCAATAGCATTAAGTGCTCATAATAACATTATCGATAGCGTTATTGATCGACGATAGGTCCGGAACGCGTTTAAGTGATGTCCTTTATGAATTATATGAACACTACTTACTGGGAGATTGAATAGGACAAAGTTGGCAAATATATATACATATACCTTGAAAAATGTACTTACAAGGGATCGAGGATGTCAAGGAATAGTGCTCTAGAACATGAGCAAGATACTAGCGAAAGCTCATTGATAATATACTTGTGATCAACTTGGCTGTTCAGAGCAAACCGGTAGCGCCGGAAGAATTCAGGGAAATGAACAAAAAGCGCTGGCTAGTAAGGTATTTGATACTTGGCAGCATCGTCGCTATCCTCGGAATAAAACTGTATTTATTGCTATTTGTAGTGGATTTTACAGTTGGTTTCTACAGCTTTCTTACTTCCTTTGTTTTGTTCAATGTATTTTTTCTGTCGTGGGTGAAATTTCGAGATCCGTATACTGCAGTCAAGGATGTCATTATTCCAGAAGATAAGAAACCTCTAGTCTCTATTATCGTTCCCGTAAAAAATGAAGAAGGCAACATTAGAAACTGTGTTCAATCATGCCTTAATTCGTCTTATACTAATAAGGAAGTCATAATTATTAATGACGGAAGTACTGATGGAACACCTGCAATTTTAGATGAGATAAGAAAAGAGGTTGGTCCTGGCTCCAAACTGCGCATAATTCATCTCTCAAAGAGCGTAGGTAAGAAGGTTGCTATTGAAGCCGGAACCCAGATAGCTAAAGGTGAAATTTATGTTATGATGGATAGTGATTGCGACCTTGCCAGCGATGCAGTGGAGCACGCCATAAAGATCTTTTATAGTGATCACAGAATCGGTGCTGTGACAGGTCATGCAAGAGTTAGAGATGCTACAAAAGGAAACACTTTGATCAAGATTGAAGATGTATGGTTTGACGGACAATTCAGACTGCTAAAGGGAATGGAAACATGCTTTTCCTCCCTTACCTGTTGCTCTGGTGCCTTGTCGATTTATAGAAGAGAAGCTGTGCATCAGTATATACATGCATGGGCTCATGATCATTTCCTAGGTATAGAGAATTTCAAATTCGCAACCGACAGAAGGCTTACAGCGTATGTATTGGGCGCAAAGCCACAAGACATATGGAAAGCTAAGAAAGATGATGTCGGCGGAGACGACGCTAAAAAGAAGCCTAGCGACGATTACGATATTCCGATACTTCAGACAGGAAAAGATGATCTGATTACAATGAAATCATCTTCGGATCCTGATAGGGAAGAGCTCGAGAAAAAGGATCGCAGAAGATATGCATGGAAATTAGTATACAGCCCAAGCGTAAGGGTGACAGCAGGCGTTCCAGATACATTAATGGCATTGATACGACAGCAAATTCGTTGGAGGAAGAGCTTTATCAGAAGCCTTCCGGCAACTGGTGGAATATACTGGCGAAGACCGTTTTATGCTGCCTTTCTTTATTATCTAGTATTGGGTCTGAAACTACTGAGACCCTTAATTGTTATCAAGGTGGTCCTACTTGTATTGTCAGGTGATATAGCAACAGCACTCTTTTATATCTCAGGTATATTGTACACGGGAATGATGTACGGCATTGATTCCAGGTTACGGAACCCCGGATATCCTCTGTGGTTGTACCGGCCCTTGTTCACCTTCTTGTCGACGTTCATATTTAGTTGGCTATTGTTCTATGCAGCTATAACTATTAGAAAGGAAGCATGGAGGTAGTAATTTTTTATTTTCGTATTATTTTTGTAATGTTGTACAGATGTTGTCAATAGGATAGATTATCATATGTGTGCTGAACCCTTAATTCACAGTTATCGAACTAATTGAAGTCTCTTAGTTGATACACTAATCCATTTTTTCTCTTTTTTTCAGTGCGAAATCTGTCTGATTTAATTAGGTTTGCGAACTAGGATCTCCAGTGATACCGAAAGTGTTCACTGACACGCCTGAGAAAGATAGGCGATGAAAATAACGTTATACGAATTCAGTAGCTTCGAGTACGTAACATTAATTCAAAAATCGAATCTCGAAAGCATACTGCGAGGTATATTTAGGTAAATATCACTTCCATCGTATCGTTCGACTTTGGATTTTGGAATTATATATTTCCGAAAGTTTGCCCCATGTTCCAGAATTACTATATTATCACGGAATTCCGCAATTGCATTGCCGCATAAACTTGAGTCACTAGCGCGCACTATCTTTTTACCCCTAGTTACCTCGTGCCAGTCCACAGAATCCATTGTATTTCATTTCTCCTCAATTATGATATATGTGTGCTGAGGAAGATAATTCTGTAGGCCAAAATTAGTTAACAATTATACTATCTATTTTTAGTAAGACGATACTGCAACTATTTCGAGCTATATAGATCACGGATTACGTGCAATCAATCTGATTGCAAATAAGTTTAGCTACAGCTAATATGGGATGATATTATCTGTATGAGCATATGAGTATATATGGGATGATATCGTCACTAATACTACTAGTACGATTGTTTTTTGTTTTAAATTTTGTTTGACCTTTTATTATTGACTCTTCTGCTTGGTGGGTGCAGATACAGGAGATGGCAACAAATGATTCGCTTGCAGACTCTCGTCAATGTTTTTTCTAGGTAAGAACTTGCAGGGCATTCAATTGAACATCGCGTCCAAAGCGGCAATTCAACGTAGTGATGAATCGATCTATAAGTGATTTGATAGAAGGAAATTTGTTCGTGTATGCTGTTATAGCAATAGATATATAGAAATTAACGGGGAAATAAGCGTGGGCGGTAGAAAAAGAAAGACAGTAGTAAGGTCACAACGAACGACCCGTAGCACTCAAGGACGCTGTCCAAAATGTAGCACAATAGTTAGATTTCTAGTAAGCGGTCCCGTTGGAAAAGAGATGTATGAATGTACAGGCTGTATGACCAAATATCCAATAGATGAGTTGTAGAGATGAGATATTGTAGTTGTACCTTAGTACTGCACACAGTTTAAAGGATCCTATTTGTCTGAGATCTCACTATCCTTAATCCTAGTAACCCTGTCTTGATTTAGTATAGCCAACTTCATTCGCTTTGCGACATTTTTTTTAGCTACTTCTATCGATAGATCTTTTGGTAGGCATCATTACTAGACTTGGATTAATGTTGTAAAAATAAAATACGACGTTTATATCGTCATCAATATTGCTTAATGAATCTTAGCAGGCTTCTTATGAGTTTGTACCGCTGTTTGTTGCTGCTCTTGCTGTTGCACTGATATCCTGTATTCATCTATTTTCTTCCTTGTTCGCAATTTAGCCTTGTATTTCAAGTTTCGCGGTCTCGTCCGTAACCTGTAGCCACAGCACGGGCACCATAGCCCGTCCCACTTTAAGAAGATCTCGCATACTTGACAACGCTTTTGTCCTGTAGAATAACGGCCACTCCCAACTGGTTTCATGGCCTTATGTCGTATGCATATTCCTTTACAAGTCATGTGTTTTTCTTTCTCTGCTCTCCCTATACATATAGACGACGTACTATATCAGATTTTATTAAATTTAAAAGGCAAAACCATCTATTATCGGTTAAAATTGGTCACTTTTGACAGGAATACAGAGAAGGTTTTCAAAGGCTTATATTCAGGAAATGAGCCAGTCGACGTCTCTAACGTGGGCTACGAAATACTCTAATAAAGATAGAATATCATCCATCCAATACGATGCAGCGTACATAGGGCTGGTAGTTCAGCGGTAGAATGTGTGCTTCGCAAGTGCAAGGTCGTGGGTTCAAATCCCACCCAGTCCACTCATTTAGTGTGGTAGAAACACTCGC
>JASHSN010000260.1 GCA_030038695.1 Nitrososphaeraceae archaeon | reverse complement strand
TGTCAAGACTCACGGAACGGGAATTGAGCTACAAACTACGTACAATGCTATCCCCTGAAGGAATAGTTTGACTGGGTTATTCCTTCAAATTTGTGCTTGACCTCCATCGACGAAGACACTTATCATTGATTAATACGACACAGGACCCAGCTATGTGATAAGTGCTAATCTGGCTGAGCTAAGATGACAAGTGTAGTGTATTTAGTTGCAATCAAGTGTTCTGTACTATGTATCCAATCCTCATTCAAATTTAGCTATAAAACCTTAATTATAAGACAACTCAATATCAAATATTGTGCGCCTTTCAACCGTAACAATATTCGTAGCAGCAATGATTTCTATGAATGTTATTCTGCTTGGAAGTGCCGCTACACCTCTATTGTATGCACAACCTGACAATCTTAATGCTAATAATCAATTCACTATACATAAGCTGGTTGCTTCACTCCCAATTATACCTATAAAAACAGGTCCCAATCAGACAATTACACACTCACAACCTACTACGAATCAGACGGCCAGTAATATTAATAGTACATTCTTGACATATAAAAATTCCGATTATGGCGTGCAAATACAATATCCCTCTACATGGATAAAAGTGACTCACAGTTCCAATGAGATTGTAAGATTCATGTCACCTCTAGGAACAATTCCTGCCTCATTAGGTATCGTTGTGAGAACAGGCGCTTCTCAATTGATACCAATTCAAGTTTACGTTAATGCTGGAATTGAAGTCTTAAAGAAGATTTTTCCAGCTTTTAATTTGTTGAGTTCCAACGCGACCACTCTGGGACGGGTTGCTGCTCAGAAAATGGTGTACACCGCAGAGCTGCCATCTGGTATTAAGCTGAAATTCTTACAATTCTTCGCTATAATGGACAACACATCTTACGTTGTTACAACTGCTACGTTACCAGGTGATTTCGCTACATATCTGCCAACTCTACAAAGGATGATTAGTTCATTATCGTTTATATCTCCAACAACACTGCCGCCAACTTCTAACCAAACTGTACAGAATTCTTTATTCCTTAACAAAAATACCATTACTCAATTAAGAAATGAGACTAATAGTACCACATCACCACTAATGTTACAAGGAAAGACACCAAAACTAGTACCATCTAGCAACAATACGTACACAAACTCAACTGACGGCATATCTTTCACTGTTCCGCAAGGGTGGACTACTGAGGAAGGACAGAACCAGGCAAACGCTACTCGTCTTACCATTGTAACAGTCTCGCCACCTATTGCTCTTGATCCTAGCGCGCTTATGCAAGCGACTGTTGAGAAGGATACGAATCCGTTAACCAGCAGCCTAGACCAATATCTTAGGGATCAATTGAATTCATATAGGAATAATCCCTCAAATAACTTCAAGCTTATTTCAGCCAATACTGGCAATATAACTTTATCAGGACAGCCTGGATATCACCTACTTTTTACATATACTCCACAGATACGCTACGCTGGTCCCAGCAAGCAATTAGAGGTTGGAACGTTGTTAAACAGTCAGGGATACATCATTGACTATTACGGAAGCATAGATATGTTCCCAAAGTTCTTGCCACAGGTTCAACAGATAGTCAAGACATTTGAGATACATCGACCTAATGTATATACACAACAAGGAGGAGCAGCTACTACTGGTGTTACCACATTAGTAGATAAAGGCAATGCTCTTTTTACCCAAGATAATTATGCACAGGCTTTACAATACTTTAACAAAGCCCTAGCTATAGATCCAAATAATGAGATTGCTTTAACCGGCAAAGGTGAATCCTTTAATGGGTTGGGTAATTATACACAAGCTATCCCATATTTGGACAAAGCTTTGGCTATGGATCCGAATAATAAAGATGCTCTAACCGGGAAAGGCGACTCCCTTAATGGCTTAGGCAATTATACACAAGCTATCCCATATTTGGACAAAGCTTTGGCTATAGATCCAAATATTAGAGTAGCGTTAAACGACAAAGGTGTCGCTCTATATGGGTTGACGAACTACACCGAGGCTATACAATGGTTTAACAAGGCCATAGCTATAGATCCAAATTATAAAGAACCTTTATACAACAAAGGCGCGTCTCTTAATGCCTTAGGCAATTATACACAAGCTATCCCATATTTAGACAAAGCCTTAGCTATAGATCCAAATTATCAAGAAGCATTAACCAGCAAAGGTGATTCTCTTGATAACTTAGGCAATTATTCACAGGCTATACCATATTTAGACAAAGCATTAGCTATAGATCCAAATGATAAAGTTGCTTTAAATGACAAAGGTTATGCTCTATCTGGTTTAGGCAATTATACTCAAGCTATGCAATACTATGATAAAGCCTTAGCTATAGATCCAAATTATAAAGTTGCTTTAGATAATAAACAAGCCGCTCTTTCTAAAATCAGTCACCAGCAGCAACAAACCATCAACGAGTCCAGAGTAGGACCAGTACCATCCTCATCCCCCTATGCTGGTTTTAACTCTAGCGGTCTGATATGTCATTACAAACTGCAGAATAAGTCCCTGTACTGTGCCAGGCGTTGAGATATAAGCAAACATTGGATCCTGTGACAAATATAATTGGGACAAAGAAAAAGTTAATTCCCAATTGGAAGAGATTACGAGAAAGATGATCTACAACATAGAAGAAAGACTTTTACGTTATTTAGCTATAATAAAGGCTCTAGTCGACTAAATGTGAGATAACGCGCTGTATAAGAAACAATCACATACATAAATAACGTCTAAACTGCGACGGATTAATTATCAAATACGTTTTTCTGCGCGAGATAACTAAATTCATCTATACTATTATCCATCTTTGTCTTTTGAATCCTCTAATACTATGTCACTTCTAAGGTATTCTACTTTCCATTGCAGATATTGTAATTGATTGTGGCAAGTTCGAACACGCTAATTATATTGTATTCTTTCATTCCTAGTTCTGCTCACCCTTATGAGGATTTATCAATACGAGAACCAAATAAAATGTAATAGACTTTTGCATTTACATGCCACGCTTGATAATTCTCAGAGGGCCTATGGGATCTGGCAAAACTTCTGTTGGAAAATACCTTAAAGAAAAGCTACCAGATTCAGCTGGACTAGATTTAGATCTGAACGCAAATGATGAAGTTATATCGCTTAACGAAGTATTAGGAAGGGGAAATGTCGTGGGCGAATTATACGATGGTGGTTCACATACAACAAATCCCACATGGATTAACAAATTCAAAGAAAAAGAGTACAATATCATTTCAGTTATTCTGAATGCCAATTTGAAACATGCGCATACAGGCTTGCGGAGATTCGAAAAGACAATGGATCAAGAGATAATGTGTATTCACATTATAATAAATTTCATGAAAATCTTAAATCTGTTTTTAAAGTAAAAGCTGCTATTTCAGAAATATCAGTAGATATTGATATTAAAGACATATGTGAGATAGGTGATGAAATACTGAATCACTCAACATAATCTAGTATTTGATGGTACAGCATTTGCGAGGACTTGCTTTTCTATCCAAACTTCATTCGTAGTTTTGCTGTGTGCTGTGCACCTAGGTACGGTATAGCAGGTCTTCAAATATAGAACTGCGAGAGCGGTTAACAGCAGTTACATAAACTTCGGCCGCCGATCAATCATGAGACATTTTAGTCCTTGATTACTTCCTCGACTATTGTCGATGATCCTTGAAAGTAATTGCCCCTGTCTGCCTTAACAAATCCAATCGATCAACCACATCCCAGTGTTCTACAATTTTGCCATTTTCTATCCTATATAGATCAGCAGATCTGATCTTCACAA
>JASHSN010000259.1 GCA_030038695.1 Nitrososphaeraceae archaeon | reverse complement strand
CAACATCATCTAATATGAACCAAATAGTACAAAGAATAGGCAGAACACTAAGAAAGACTGCAGGAAAAGATACTGCGTTGATATATACTATTTACCTATCACATACACATGACTTTGGTACTATAAAGATGGTAAGACAGGCAACAAACGTAGAACAAGAAAATAAGGGCCCAACAGTCTCCGAAAGTAATCTAGATAGATACGTACTTTAATGCCAAATACTAGACCGGCAACCTAATTGTATGAAATTATTTTGGCCGGTCTAGGATATGCAAATACAAATTGTGTCGCTGGGAGGAGATAAAGTCCGATATTATTATTGGATAACATTAGTAAGCTTTGAGATTATTTGTTGGTGTCCATCAGTAGGCATTTCTGGTGGCAACTGCAAATATAAACAAAGATATTTGTCTCTGCTTTCTGTCAGGGGAGTTACAGCTAACTTTAGACCAATATTTTTATCTATTTCAGTTAGTTCAAAATGAGCCTTATTCCAGTATTTTTCACGATAGCTGCGGCTTGTTATATCCCTAAGTATAGGAATTAAATGTTCATGACAGAATGAGTGACAAGATTGTGTTAAGAGTATCTGGTCTTGCTGTTGTTGTGAACTGTCCAGTATCCCAGGTAGAGATGAAATACTGGCACGATGGCTATGCATATTAAATTTCTTGAACTTGGCCAAAATCAATTTCCCTTTGGAATCAACTACAGCTGCAAACTTGACAGCTCTACTCACGTACAATGCAATCAAGCATATTTCATGAAAGAAGTCTGCTTCTTCCAATTGTCATTCATGAGGTATCTCATAATATTAACTATTTGGAGAGAATATCGTAGCCAGTATACAAAAATTTCAAAATATGATCTAGATCAAATGCAGATTTCAAACCAACGATCTAATTTAAATATAAAAATAGCGAAGGTCTTTAGCGAGCTAAGATGACTTGTAAAGGAATATGTATACGTCATAAGGCTCTGAAACCTGTTGGAACAGGTCGTTATTCTAATGGACAGAAAAGGTGCCAAATATGTGAGTTATTTTTAATATGGGACGGCTTGTGGTGTCCGTGTTGTGGTTATAGGTTGAGGACAAGACCACGTAATTTGAAATATAAAGCCAAATTAAGAGCAAGAAGGAAGATACAAGAATATCAATTAATGATACAAAAGCGACAATAGCAGCATCGAAAGTAATTTCGTCTCCTGTTTTACCTTACGCGAAGTTGGTAAGAGAAATGCTGTCAAACGTGAAATGCTTGTCAAGATAAGACCGACTAGCACAAAAAGACATCGCCGGCCGTAATACAGCATCATATTTCGACCCTTATATTCTGACAACCTAAACCCAAGGGATTAGATGTTAAAATGTAGATACATTTATTCCACACAGATCCCTGATACTGCAACTTCAGGTACTTGTAAGCCTCCATTACTCTTAAATGCTCGGTGGCGGTGCTAGTATATAGACAACAAACATTATAACGAGATCTGTCGGATAGCCAAATTGACTACTTAGACTTCCAAATGCGTATACGTTACGTAAAGATGATCTATCCATCAATTACCTCTTCCCGTAAATACTGTTCATAGTCAGTGTCCCACCAATCTTGTAGTGTTTTTATGGTCTCTGTTATTGTCGTAGTTTGCATAGGATGTGATTTGTTATAAGCTTGAACAGCGAAGGAGATAAATCCTTCAATGATCTTCCACGAATCTTCAGTAAAAGTAGAAATGACAAGATCATCATGTTTAGCGATTATTTTGCGATCAAATGCACCAGATTGTATCTTCCATGATAAATAACGATAAAAATCATTTCGCGCTGTAATTGAATTGATCTCTGATGTTATAGTTTGTAGTCTTTTCCTTACATGCCGCTTTCTTAGACTATGCCTATAAGATGAATAATAAAGTGCCTTAATAAAAGTGGAAATATTTTGAAATATCTTAATACCATTTTTTTGGCTGACTATTTTTTATACGCCCCTTTTCATATTTACAGTTGCAGTATTAATATATTTAGTATTAGTATTATTTAGAATATTAATTTGTTACAATCTTCATTATCCTATGAATAAAATATGCTAGGTAGGCAATGGTCATCAAATCCGTTCTCGGCATTTTTCCATGGACAACATCGATTAACATAATTTCGTAAGGCTATTTACTAAATTATTCACTAAAATGGGCTTGATTTTAGATAGCAATTATGATAGAAAAGCAATTTGTTAGTTTAGCCAGATAATGTTTACGAAATGAAACTTTAGATTCTTGATCCCTCGATTTTTTGAAAGATCGTATGCTAGTTGTTTCATTCTTTTGACATCTCCCTTTACCATAATACTTTCCAGACAATTATCGTCATTTAAATGAAGATGTGTGGTAGCGCTTATGATATCGTTGTATTCATGCTGTATTCTAGTCGATTTTGCCTCCTGATTATACATATGATTGTCATACAGCATTATTATCGCACCTGCTCCTGACTTTGGAAGATCATCCTTCCAATTATGTTCGTCTACAAACGAATGCAAAGCTGTCTGTATTGCCTTTGATCTATCTGTAAATCCGGCTTTTACCATACACTTATCAAACTCAGAAAGGAGTTTGGGAGAAAGGGACATGCTTATTCTTTCTACATAAGTTTTCTTATTGTTAGGGTCGTTCGATCGAGTCAATTAAGTAGTTAATAATATCAGCTAAATAGTATCTTTTATCCTTTATTGATATGGTTTTTCTTCTGGAGCTGATTGAAGCAATAAATTCTCAGCATATAAACCAATTTTTTGGCACAATTTATAGAATCACTCGATCATCTTACCGAGCAGTGAATTTTGTTTCTTGCACCGTCCGGCTATCTGACTAGAAGGACAGGACAATGAGCATGTCGCACCACATCATTTGCTACGCTTCCTATTAAGAATCTCTTCAGTCCCGTTCTTCCCCGAGTGCCAATGACTATTAGATCTATATTCTCTGTGGTTGCATAATCTACAATGCATTCGACGACTGACTTTACATCCATGAAAATCTTTGTCTTTACCTCAGGAATAGCTGAAGTCTTGGCAATGTCTTTTATCGCATTAAACCACGATTCAACTTTCTTTCTTATATCTTCGCGGTATTTAGGTATATTTTCACCGTATTCTAAAACAATTGTTGATATCACATGAATGCATATTATCTGCGCATTCTCGTCTTTTGCAATCTTTATTGCATATTTGGTAGCATGCAATGAAAATTCTGAACCATCTATCGGAACAAGTATTTTTCTTATTTGAATAGTAGAGGTATTGTCAGTATCTCTTGCTTCTGTTGTCATATCTACTCCGACAACTAAGGCTATTCTGTTTCTTCCTTAGGCTTGGTGTTTATAGTTTGGTTGCTGGTAGTTTTAGCTACCCTATTTCGAGTAGCAAAACCGTATCCAAATGCCGCACCGACTATTATCACAGCCAAAACCGGGCCTGCCAAATCCGGCAGTACATCCGAGTTGCTGATGACAGAGTAAGATTCCATTGCAGCAATCCCCAAGGCGAGTCCGCTCAATGCGTATGCCATGTATGTGAACCCTTTGGTTTTAAATATTCTCGCAAATGCTGAACGAAGGGCCACGCTATCTAATGTATCAACTGGGATCATACCTAAAGCAAAAAACCCAAAAAGGATAAGAGCTACTTGTATTCCGAGTGTTGCAGATGCTGCAACTGCTAATGTTAAAGCTGATATTTGAGTAGCAGTATCAAAGCCTAGTCCGAATACAAGACCAGTAATCAGGGCAGAACCAAAGGGTCCCATAATATGAGTCCTAGTTACCACTTTGCTTGCAAGAATTGCTGAACCTGTCTTGCCCCATTTTTTCAGAGAATAAATATTGATAGCCCCGAT
>JASHSN010000258.1 GCA_030038695.1 Nitrososphaeraceae archaeon | reverse complement strand
AAAGCCGACACAAACGCTTCTTTAGCTCCAGGCAATGCCAACCTTCGGAAAAGCGTTTTTGCATAATTATATTCAACCGACTTTACATTTTTATCTATGTCCAAGAGAATATTTTTTATTTGTTGAGCTGTCTTAGCTCTTACAATGTTGATATAATGATGTAGGTCAGGCGTTCCCTTAAATGAAACAGGTAAAGCGCCTGCCGGGCTTATAAGTACAAGTTTATACACGGCTACCGGATAATTTATAGCAAATTCTGCTGCAATATGACCACCAAGAGAATTACCTACGATAGACAAAGAATGAGAATCTAAGCCTAATCGCTTGATAAATTTTGATATAAAATTCGTGTAATATTTTATAGTGTATGTAATTTTAGGTTTATCGCTCAGGCCAAATCCAGGTAGGTCAAGCGCAATTACTTGAAGATCGTGAGATGAAATTGTCTCAACATTATTTAACCAACTTTCTATCGAGCCGCCTAATCCGTGAATCAGTAAGACAGGATTGCCTTTGCATTCAGTAGCAAGGTAGCGCACATGAATATTATCTATATTCAAGTATTGAAAGTGCATATTTGTGATTATTTACGAAACCATAACAACTTATGAGTGTCTATTGAGAGGCATGCCCCTGTGGTGCAAAGAGGAGGTGGCTTCCTCTTCGTCTCTCCGTTTCCTCTTTTTTCGATGAAAGCTTTAGCAGTCTCAGGAATGATGTATGCTCGTAGTGAATTAAAGACCCATATGTGGTATTGGGATTGCAGGGGCTAATCCGAAAAACGGAAAGTAAACTAAATCCATAGCGGGATGGGACTAAATTCCTCCAACGAAAGAGTAAAACAAGTCTTGATTGTCAATCTGTCAATTATGAAGACACTATCTTGTCGTGATGCTGGATGCACCTGCGACTACGATGCAAAAGGCGAAACAGAGGGAGATGTTCTAAGGGATGCAGCGCAACATGGTATGAAAGAACATGAAAAAAAAGGCAATGATATGACTCAAATTCGAGATAACCTCAAAGCATCTATTCGTACCTCTTAAGTACAGTCAGTTATGAGTCACTATTTCGAAGTTTCCAAGGAAGTTGTGCTTTCAAGTAAGCCGAACTCTATCTATCTCGGTAATTCCTTGTGTGTGAGAAGCATCATCAAAGTCTCTAGATTTGTAATATCTAGAGATGAAGTCGATAGCTACATTACTTACAATAAAATATGTTACATTCTAGATGGGGAATTCTACTAATCAGAATAGATTACACAAGGCCGTATTCGATACAGGTAAATCGTTAACGCGTGAAATTTTTGTAGACAAAAGGTTCTCAACGGGAGCCCGTCATCCTGTGAAATTAATTTTCGATTCCTTTTTATACATATCAATTCAGTAACATTGTTTGTGAATTGTCGTGCGTAATCCAAGGGTTTATTAATTTAAATATAGTTAACATGTAATATCTGGTACTTTTGCATCAGCAGGAAAATACGAAAAGAGTACGAGCCGAAGTGAAATTTCCGCTCATACTAATTCATACGCCATTTGGTTTGGACTTTTTTGATAAGGTCGCAGCCACTAAGGCTGCGAGAGTTTATGCTAAATTTAATATCTACCTCATGCCGATCATAACTGCATTAGCAATATGTCTCATTGCGATGTCTTTGGTAGCCACGTTTTCAAACGCCGCAGCGAGAGCTGGAGAACGCAATCTAGGTCCACAATCCAATTTGCTTATTCCAGGATTGAATCCTTATCTACCATGGACATACGGGTGGATTGCGCTGGTGGTGACGATAATAATACACGAGGCTGGTCATGGCATAGTTGCCCGAGTATACAATGTTAAGGTAGAGTCGACAGGACTCCTCCTAATTTTAGGATTCCCTATAGGGGCGTTTGTTAATATAGCACAGGAGGAGTTATCAAGAACTCCCCTAAAGCAAAAGAGTGCGATTTTAACTGCAGGTCCGCTAAACAATATGATAATTGCCTTAGTATCTTTGTTTGCGTTATACTTTATAGCCTCTAGTCTTACTCCTATTCCAACTCACAACATACCCCAGTATGGGGTTGTCGTTATCGGAGTAGGGGATCACAGTCTTGCAAGTTCGATTGGATTATCGAAAGGAGCCATTGTCGAGACGGTAGCAGGTCAGAAAGTGCACAACACAGATGATCTATTAAAGATTCTGAAGTCTAATTTGGGAAATACAGTTCGAATAATGTGGCAAGACGACAGCGGACATAAAATAACCAGATCCGTTACTCTGCCTTCTGTCCAGGCGAATCACGGAGTCTTAGGCGTTACCATCACCAATGGGATACCTGACCCTGTGCAAGTGTTGAACAAATACAAGGATGCTTTCACCTTTCATTCCAATCCAATAATTCTACTCTTTCCGCCTACTATTGTCCAAGAAGTAGTTCCATATTCTGATTTAATGGCTCCAAAATATCACTCGAACATATTAGGACCTGCTTTTCCAGCCGTTGCCAACATGATCTTCTGGTTAATGTTCTTTAATTTCAACGTGGGAATCTTTAACGCGCTTCCTATAGGCCCATTAGATGGAGGGCAATTTTATAATTCTCTGATTGAACGTAAACTGAATTCCAAGAAAAAGAAACTAAAGAATGCATCTTTAGTGGTTACCCTCGTGATGACAGCAGTAGTGATAATGTCTGTATTTGTTCCGTGGCTCATGCGCTAGGTGTCATAAAGAATACAATACAGCTCGTGTTGTAGTACATATTAGAGCGAAATATAACAGATCTCCTCTAAATCGTGACCTTTTTTGGCGCCACTTGTAAATGATGAGGTCGACCTCGAGATCGAAGGACGGAATAACAGAAAAAGCTTATCTATCACTAGTAGACACTTTAACACGACGGTATACATACCCACACTCTTGAAGAGGATCCCGTTGTGGATGAAGTCCGACCGACCCGACAGGATGGGATGGTCGCTAAAATTGGGGAGTAGATGCCTGGCAAAGTTGTCGTATACATTGTTAGATCATATTATCAAGAAAAGTGACAATATATCTAATTCTTCTGGCAATAATTAGGTTGTAATATGTCTACGAACATGATATAGTTAGAAATTCACTAATCACTTTATTTAAGCATCTATTTGTGTTTAATGCACTAAGAATTATTGAACGAGGACAGTCTTTACATCCAACATAAAATCATCCGTTGAAACAGGCATTCTTATCTCTAAAATGCCCCAATTATAATGAGATTGATTTCCATTTGCAAAGTGGGCTCGTGGCAAAGAAAAATCTTATAGTATTTTCTGGTCGGATTATTGATACTAAAAGTACCATTGTAGAATCAACTATGTGTCAACAAAACAGACACAATTCTGTGCTATTTCGTCTACTTCTTAAATTTCGTGGAATTAATGACTTCAGAAGAAAAATAGATTGGATTGCACCGATGGAGATTGAAGGCTCATTAGTTGGTATTTTCACAGATTATCGCTATCATCAAAAGATGGTAAACATAATTACCTTGATCTTGCCGCCTCTAACTGTTTCTTATACGAAATAGAAGTCACTAACTCGCTTTCGTTTCGGTCGATATACTGCATGTAAGGCACACATACCAGCTAGTTATTCAGGAAGCTTGGGGATGGAACTATTACTACAGGTAACACTAATACTTCCTTCACATGTCAAAATGGTAGAACAAAAGAGTAGAAGTGGTGTAAGCGACCAAAAATGGCATAAACGGTGACAATAATGTATCTTAACAGCTTGACTGTTAACCTGGGGTCAATCCCGATAGCTCTAGCATGAAAGGGCCATGTACGCCGCGCCCGGTTCTCGTTGTAAGACAGAATTAGACATTTGTTTAGCAATTTCAATATTTTCGCAAAATCACCTTTTCCATTCGCTGACTCTCATCTTAGGAATAGCAGTCAATGATATCGATACATTCAATTGGTTCGTTTTAAACCTCTGATTTATATGCAACATGTATCAATAATAAAAGTAATGAAATTCAATCCTTTCGATAGGAAGAAATTCAAATGCGATCTCTGTGAAGAGAAATTCAAGACGGGGACTGAGCTGACAGAGCATAATCATATTAAACATGGGCCAACAAAATGACGACAGATTGTGGTGCTTAGATATGAAACTACGCATCACAATTTATTATCTTGTGTCCTAAAAAATAGAAACCCAGTTGATATTACACATGGTTTACATATTTATTAGCGGAAATAATTGTCTTGGTAGTAGACTCCTAGCAATCTATATCTTATTGATATATTTTTGCTAGATCTGACCGACCGGATTTGATGCAGTCGAAACCTAACTTGAAAATCTTAAAGATAATATGGTATCAGAAAAACTACAATTGATATGCTTTCTTAATACGTCATTAAAAATTAATTCCAACACTGTTTTTTGAAATAATGAATAATTCTCCCCCAGATCATGTTTTAAAATATATGTATGTGTACTGCCTTCGAAACTATGACTAATTTCAACAGACGAGTTCTTCATACGCACATCTAACCATGACAGGAACGAGTCCACGTCCATCTTATTCTTCATAAATAAAGCAGCATCGTTCGTAGCGTTCTTGCCTACCCTCGTTGCTAGGTCTATTATTTCTTGCTTGTTCGTTTTCTTAAAAAGCTCAGCAACAACAGGTTTAAGCATTGATATCAGTCCAACTTTAGATTCATACATGTCCCATTCTATATATCTTTGAAGAATTTGATTAACTATTGTATTTAAACTAATGTGACGACGTTCCGACTCTGCACGTAAAGTTGTAATAACATTCTCGTCTAACCGAAAAGTCATTGTTATATTCCTTTTGGCACGGTTTGTATGAGGTAAGTAGGTAGACATACAACAACAAGATCGATACCGTAGTTCTAAAAGCTTTTTGTGCGAGTGAAAAAGCCTTGCCACATATTCGATGCAGAGCATAATTACAAGTTAATCTACCGTAACCTATGGCAAGGGAACTCCAGTAGCTTTTAATTGATCCATTACATATCTGACGTGGTTAGACGATACTCTCTCCACAGTTTTGTCTTTTATGTGGTATAACATTGCATTTATGAGTCCAGCGACCATGTCTGCATCATAAAAAGCACTTGATAGTGAGAGCAACTCGGCTACTTTCGATACGTCTGTTCGATCAGTGATCTTTCCACTTGTAATTAACCCTCTAAATTTTTGTACTGATTCAAAAATTCCGATGTTGTATGCTATAAATGCAATTGTCTCAGGCGGTAGGACGTCGTCCACGGATTCCATTATGCTATTAAATAGTCATTCCATAGATAATAATTTTAGTTATATTTATACGAACGCATACTGATCAATATTTAGAAGATTTATTCAATCTCCTCTTAATAGCAATGTACTTGTTATTCGGTACTCAGATATGTATCCAGGACTAGAATTTGCTCGTGGTGACCATGCTATCTCTTAGCTAAGGATTCATTATACTATTATAATTGAATCATCTAAATATTCGTACGATGACCATACTTGGCGACAGTTATCGCTGGATACATGGGTACCTAATACGCAGACCAACCAATTTCAGTTGGGTTATTAAAGACAAACTAGCAGGAAGCGGCAGACCCATGACCTATCGTCAATTCTTATGGATAGCAGCACAAGGGATTGACAGCATAATTACTGTAAGAGAAGGGCCATTAGCCTCAGAGTGGTTTATTAATAGCACTTTTGCTGCTAACTCGATCGGTCATGTTCACTTGAAGGTAAAAGATTATGGTGCTCCATCACTTGAACAGTTATCCAGTGCAATCGATTTTATAGAAAAACAGATAGACAAAGGCAAATGCGTTCTGGTTCACTGTGCCGCTGGTAAAGGAAGAACAGGAACAATTCTAGCTGCTTATCTGCTCAAAGAAGAGAACTTAACTGCTGCTCAAGCTATCAATAGAGTAAGGAAGCTGCGGCCGGGATCGGTTCAGACAAAAACACAAGAAAATTGTGTAGAAGCGTTCGAACACTATCTTAAAAGCGTAGATGTAGATAAATAGAAATAATTCCCTCTTATTGTCACGTTATTGTTTAGTTTAGACGAGTCGTCCGATAAGTAGTGATGGTATTGCTTTATTTGGTCATAGAAAAAGCGCTTTAAATATTTGTCACTGTGACACAAGACTCGGGAGGAGGTAGGCTATACTAATAATTCAAATCATAATCGATGCGGGCATCAGAGGTATCTGC
>JASHSN010000257.1 GCA_030038695.1 Nitrososphaeraceae archaeon | reverse complement strand
AGAGAATTTTACTACTGGTCTATACGATCTCCTCATACTTGATGTTATAATGCCTGAGGTTAGTGGATTTAGCTTATACACTGAGAATGCCATGATTGCTATGACATGATCGACAAAGTTGTTGAATTCACCATAAACATGAAGCATCTTCTCGAATGAATTGATCGTCGAAAATTAAACTGGAATCCTGCCTTAGATCGATAAGATTGTTGTTGTTCTTGATATCACCATGAGCGGAAGATCGTCATATTCACATATTCATAAAATACAAAAGGTCGAGTTCATGCATAGGAATAAATTTGATGAAGATACTCAACTCACCCCTATGAAAAATCGATTTGCATTTGTAACAGCCATTGTGTTTGCAGTAGCAATAATGATAGCAATTGCGTTAAGTGGGTTTATACTTTCATCTACAGCTGTAGCACAACAACAGCGAATAAACTCTAATATCTCGTCTTCCCAAGGTACTAATTCTTCTTCTAATCCCTTACCTCTTAAAACTATATTCAAACAAGTAGAGAATTCTGTTGTACAAATTACAAGCAAGATACCAACAACAACAACAGCAACACCTAATCCTCTAAATCCTCAAACACCTAACGCTACTGTATTAGGTTCTGGTTTTGTATATGATAAACAAGGACATATTATTACGAATAATCATGTGGTAGGCGATGCAAAGGTAGTGGATGTAACATTTATTGATGGAAATAGATATCATGCAAAGGTAATAGGAAGCGATACCTATAATGACATAGCCGTTATACAAGTTTCGCAGAATGCTAGTAAACCCCAACAACGACATCTATTATCTTCTCTTAGGCCACTAGTATTAGGAAATTCCTCTATGATGGATGTTGGAGATGCAGTAAGCGCTATAGGTAATCCTTTTGGTCTAAGTGATACTATGACTACAGGTATCGTAAGCGGAATAGGACGATCACTTCCCGTTTCTGAAGGCGGAGAATTTTCGATACCAAATATAATTCAAACCGATGCCCCTATCGATCCTGGTAATTCTGGCGGACCATTGCTTAATATGCAAGGAGAAGTGATTGGGATGAATACGGCCATAATATCTAGCACAAATACCTTTTCTGGAATAGGATTTGCAATCCCCTCTAATACTATAGCAAAAATAGTACCTGTATTAATCGAAAAAGGTTATTATCTTCACCCTTATCTTGGACTTACCCTTGGTGATTTAACGTCAGATTTAGCAGAAGATGCAGGCGTACCAGTAAATCTAGAGGGCATATACGTAAACACAATTACTAAGAATAGTCCTGCTGATAAGGCAGGAATACATGGAAGTACTATAGATGAATTTGGAAGCAAACATCTAGGTGATATAATATTAGCTGCTGATGGGCATAACATTACGACACCAGATGATCTTATCAACTATATTGGTCAACAAAAGTCAGTTGGTGACAACCTTACTTTAACCGTATACAGAAATGGACATGCCATAGATTTGAAAGCAACACTTACTGCCAGACCGTCTCTCATTCCATTTCTTACCACACGATCAGCCATACCTTCAATCCACCATCTTCCAATGCGACCTCCGACAATACCTACACCACATCCATAACTTTCACACAACTTAAAACATACTTTGTCTCTTAGACAGGATAACAGGAGAATAACACGCAGCTACAATACTGTCGTTAAAATCGAAATCAAGAACTCCCTATTATAAGTTCAATACGAGATGATTTCTAACTGATACAAGATATTGCTTTTCGAATCCCGTGAGTATCTACTTCAAAAGTAATATCGTGTATTATAGAAAAGTCGGCAGAAGAAATTCCACCGGTCTATCTTGACTGGTGGATGAATGCCGTACGATCAGCTAGATTTTTTAGCTACTTCCACCGTCCCCAGGGCAGAATGAAGCCAAGCTGTGCTCTGGTGCTATTCAATCCGGAGTAGTGTCCTGAGTGGAAGAAGGCAATCGGAGAGCGTCGCAAAGGTTGGAAGTATCTCAACCAGGCTTTGGGGTATATCTCCATTGTAGGGGCCGTACGGCATCTCATCAAACGCACGGAGGAGGAAACCTGTGAACCGGCCCAGAACTGTTGCCAGTTTTTACGGACAACAGAGGCCACTGGACTTGTCCGGTGGTAGTTCACTCCCATTCTTACTACTCCTTTCCTTTTGAACCCTTCTTGCCTGCCATACTGAACAGTTTAATTCATTATTAACGACCCTCACCGCAAACGGAATCATCTGGTATACGATAACTGCTCTTCAGTAACTAGACTAGCAAATGAAATTATGAACAATAATCAAGATTAAGCTTAAAGCATGTCTTGGGGACCGGTAGCGATATTAAAAGCAGCATTTGTATCAGCATTCTCTTTACCACAAGTTTACACTTAAACAATCCTTGTGTCCTTCTTGTTCCTCGTTGGTTACACTTTCTACAGGTTGTTATGTCCAATCCTGCAAGCATTACAATACGAATTCTACACATACGTCAAATTTTGTATAATATTTATTGACTTCAGATTCACCATATTTAGATATGAACTTATTCACAACTTCTTTTACTTTATTTGGATCAGTGATTGCTTTAGACTTGCCATTGTATTGTTGTCCAGCTACAGAAATCTTCACATCAGAATCGTGTAATATATTCTTATACCAATTAGTCTCTGAGCCTTGAACTGGAAGTAAATACAACGAATTGTCTTCGTATACAAACCACACAGGTCTGGATATCTTGCGCTGTGACTTTCTACCTGTCACAGTTAGTTCTATTTCCATCGATTTTTCAGATGCATTCTTTAA
>JASHSN010000256.1 GCA_030038695.1 Nitrososphaeraceae archaeon | reverse complement strand
GGATGACAACAGGCTTACATCTGAAAATTCTTCTAATACAAGCTTCCCTACAACATGTGCCCCATGTGACCAATGTGACCCTAACCATTCGCATGCCGAAAAAAATTCCGGGGTCTCAATTTCTGGTGGAACGGATACAATAGAGAAAGGTACAGAAAAAGATCCTGAATCTATAAGGTCACATGAGGCACATAGGTCACAACTCACAACAGGTTTAACGCTAAGACCTTCGTCAGCCGCGCGTGTGCTGACTAATAATGACTTGGAAGAAATTGAGAACACTAGTGATGGGAGTAAAGGTGAATCAGTATGACTTTAACAGCATCAGCTATTTCGAAGAAACGACTTGATAGAATTGAAAGTGATAGATCAGAAGTTAAAAAAATCCAAGTGTCGATCTTGAATGGCTTCCATATAAAGGAAGGTATGAACACACCACGACCAAAATCTACGCAGCATCCTTTTGCACTAACTGGGGTGAGAGGATCATGTTACACATATCCTGTGGTATTCCGATAGACCCAATCCGGATAAAGCACTACTACAGGACATTCTACTTTAACCAGTTTTGATATCTATATTGAAGACGAAAGCAACAAACAAGAACAGTTGTTCGTTTGCCCCTATTGCATCAAATTTGGTTCAACCTTAGAAAGGAAATATCAACGTCATATAGTATTGAAACATCGAGGTAAATCTGGATATCCTAATGCATCACCAGGTATTTAGTAAAGAACATCAACATAAACTTGCCCCGAAGCTGATACTTAATCGTCAGTATGGACGATGACAAGGTTTATAGCTATGTGATATATATATAATATCAGTATGGCGAGTACAACATATAACGATAAGACACAGAAAGTAGGTATAACACTACCCAATTTATTACTAAAACAAACGGACGAAATACGCGGTGACCTTCCAAGAAGCGCTAACGTACATGCGTTAATTATTGCGGATTCAAAGTCTATGCCCGAGATTAAATCAGAATCAATTCACTTGGTAGTTACATCTCCCCCTTATTGGAATCTTAAAAAGTATGGGGGAGAAGGATTGGGCCCTAATCAAGCCTATGCAAAATACTTGTATGAAATCAAATCTGTTCTTAAGGAGATCAAGCGAGTTATGGCTCCTGGCAGATTTGTTGCAATTAATGTTGGAACCGCCGTATCAAATGATGGAATGAAGCCTATCAACGCGGATGTAGTAAAAATGATGGAGGATCTTAATTTCACATTTAAGAAAGAAATTATTTGGGTCAAACCCAAAGGTACGCAGGGGTTATGGCAGCGCGGCGTAACGAAATTCCTGAAATCTGAGCCGTATCCGTGTTACTTTAGTTTGAATATGATGCATGAATATATTCTAATATTCCAGAATGAGGGTCAGATGCAAATACCCCTTGAAAGACTGTCTGAAGATTTCATTAAGAAAGTATCATGGAGTATTTGGGAGATGCGTGTGTCATACACCAAAGGGCATCCTGCACCATTTCCCTATGAATTGCCATCAAGATTGATACAACTGTACACGGTTGAAGGAGAGACAGTTCTTGATCCCTTCGGTGGAAGTGGTACTACAATGAAGGTCGCCAGAGATCTGAAACGAAATTCTTTTCTCTACGAAGTTAATAGCGAGTACATTGATCTGATCAAAGAAAACGTAGGTTGGAATTCATCATTTGATTCGGATACAAGATATGAAATTAAGATCAGAAAGTCTATCACAAGTTGACTTAAAAATAAGCAAGCTTTGTGCTTTAGATTGGGAGCTAGAGAAGGCAGATACTAAATACCGCACGCATGGATATCACACGTATTCGGCAAAATATATACCCCAAATCCCAAACCGAATAATATCCACTTTTACCGAAAGGGATGATCTAATACTAGATCCATTTGTAGGCAGCGGTACTACATTAGTTGAATCGAAAGTCTCATGCCAAATAAGATACTCGGATCCTCTGGAAAACATAGTTGAACGCCTAAACATGCTTGTACAAGGTCTTCCATATTTTTTCATTTAACTACATCATCCGACTACTTTTCCATCTTCATCTGACCTTTTTCTTATCAACATCCAAGGATCATCAACATTCACAAATAGGATTCGTTATCGGATTTGTTGGTTCACACTTTCGAGTTATCGGCTTCAAAATAAAATAAGGAATAGTAGCCGCTACTTACTTACACTAGGAGGTAATAGAAATGTCTCTGATATCGGGCTTGGAAATATCCTGTTATCCTTTCCAACTATCGATACTTCTATCGAATACGGGGAATTCTGAATCAGCACCGGCCCTTTTATATGGAATGTTCCTGTAGTAGCGGTTGGAACTTGACCAATAAAATCAGGACCCCAAGTGGTAAATTGTTGTACAGGTGACATTGCTGTGGGGTTCTTAGAGATTGTAGCTGAAGATGATGATAACGGTGATTTATGAGCAGGTACCAGTTCTAAGTCAAGTATTCCATCGCTGGTTAAGTAAATATGACTATAGAGGGCATTTCCAGTTGAATTCAATAGTGTGATATTGTATGTTATGTCGCTTACTGGTGGAAACGTTACAGTCTTAGGTACAAATGATAATACAACACTTCTTAATTTATTTGGATTGAATGGTATAGTATTGATTCCACCTACATGCATGTTAAAGTTCTTACCTATTTCAATGGCAGCACCTACGTTAATTACTCCATGCATGGAGGGATCGAATTGATCAAAGTACACATACCTACCAGGAGTGTTAAATTGGTGTATAAAGGAACCTCCATCGGCGGATATGGTTCCTGAATCAATTGTTTGTGGTGGAGAATACGTGTTGTTTGTTAGTGTAGTAACACTATGTTCTCCATCATCATTATTGAACCATATAACAGTCAGTCCAGCCGGAATATTGACATAATGAGGTTCAAACATAGATCTTTCTCCGCCACCAAATGGAATTGAGATCTCATACGATGGTTGGCCTCTTATTGTATAGAATGCTGGAGGAGGAAATGTGGTACCTGCAAGGCCGGAAACATGTTGAGCATATACAACATTATTTGAGAGAAGAAGAGGCGACGCTATTATTGCAGCAAACAATAAGAAAAAATGAAGCGTCACGGTAACCCTTGTTTTTGAGTTCATTTCTTAGACTGAATCTTCGAGTTATAAAAACATTATCATGTAAATGAGATTTGT
>JASHSN010000255.1 GCA_030038695.1 Nitrososphaeraceae archaeon | reverse complement strand
CAGCTTCTTGGTTATCAATTCTGACACGTCTTAGAAGTAAGATTCTTTCTCTTACATTGGCATCGGGTTCATGTCCGTAAGTATAGTCCAGTTCTTTGCCCGAACAGATCAAATGATGTCAATTTGTGGTCCTAAGCTAAATACATAATGAACAATAACGGTTACTACTATACGTAATTTTGTTAGACAGTGTAGTTGCGTACACACTTCTCGATAACGGTGACGACACGCTTCTCGATAACAAATTGCATCAGCTTCGCACTATTGACAGTTTAGCAAAATATTATCCTTCATAACTGTTGATCGGTTCGCTGGAAGGGAATTGGAACATCGCATCTGCATCTGCATCGGATGCTAGCCTACCATACAAGTACCTCGCACACTAATCATACCTAGCATGCAGAAAGTTTACGATCCTTTCTATAGCTTTTTACTTTCTGCATTCTAAGAATAATTGGCAGGTAGAATATGAAGAGAGAATTCTAACAGGCATTGTTGCGTATGGTATTATAGTGTATCAATACATCTGTAATCTCTCTAATAATTTTAGCAGTTGCTGTGAAGCATCCGATATATACAGAGAAAAGTAATATCAGTTTCGAGAAGTATGAATCAAACAACGACAGTAGTTGTAGCATTAATTGCTGCAGCAGGTCTATCGACAATGATATATGTTGTACCAGAACAACGCGCAGTGGCATGGTTTGGCGGCGGCTTTGGTGGCGGCTGTGGCTATGGCTGGGGCGGCGGCTGTGGAGGAGGATTTTTCGGCGGCTGTGGCTATGGCTGCGGTGGAGGATTCTTCATCCATAAAACCATCATACAAACAGTCCACCAGGTGAATAATTGTACCGGCAATGGCGAGGAAAAATGGCTACAAGGCGGCAATGAAGACCACAACCAGAACAACAAGGTAGTTTGCCTCAATACAGCAGTTAACAATGCTGCACACGGTGGCTTCGGTGGATTGGGCTAAAAAACTGTCTAGTGATTCAACAGAATCACAACAACTTTCCTTCTTTTTTTAGTTAAGTTGAAGGATATTTCCGGCCACGTGATTTTCTATTCTATTTAACTTAGATATATTTCCTAGAACGATTAGGAGGATAAAGCATAATGCAAGTAACAGATAAAATTCGACTATTTCAGATTTGAATAAATCTTACCTATTAGAAATACAGTATACAGTTGGTAAGCCTATTTATCCTTAATATGATGGTAATAACTGGTGTAGATTCGGCTTAGAGAACAGAGAAAATTATGGATAGTTTGCTTATTCGGTTCATGGTTCTCCTATCCGTAATCTCTTTTCGGATAAGCCATCTACGCTTTTTTAGATTCTAACATTATCTACCAGGGGAAAACATTAGGCTTCAATACTAGTATTTTGGAATTTTTTAATTTTCTCGTATAAACTAAATCCATCCATCTCAGGCATTTTAATATCAAGTATAGCAAGATCATACAGACCGGTCCTGAAATTTTCTAATGCCTCAGAACCATCAGTAAATGAATCAACTTTGAAGCCATTTTCCTCAAAAACTAGCTTCATAACTAAAGTAATATCAGGTTCATCATCTACCAGTAGAATTCTTTTCATAGACATTTTTCCTTGCCAATTCGTGCCATCCGATGAGGTAGAATGAACTGAGACCATAGTAGAAGCAGAAGAAGGGAATACAATGAATTCAAAGACAACCACTTCTGCTTCTAGTGATATTTCTCTACATTCTCATATAAAGTAGCGTTTTCTCAATTATTTCTTACTAATTATGCTAACGATGTCTAAAACCTAAATTATAGGTAAATATTATTATATATAGCATCATCCGTTATAAAATGGGAATTTCACGTCATTTTGCAGCAATGGCAGTATCTTGACAGCCGCCAGATTTGGAAATCTCTTTAATAAGAGATTCTTATTGTATAATTACATAGAATGGAAGTACTTATTATTTTTATTCTCGGTTTTCTATAATACATCAATGAATTCGAAGACAACGATAGTTTCCAGTATCGCAGCAATTGCAGCAGTAGTATTACTGTTTGCCTCAGGTCCTATAATCTCAAGCCAACAGGCATTAGCATTCGTAGTAGTGCACGGACATGCAGGCTACTATCACGGGCACTATTTCTATCACGGACACTACTTCTATCGTCACCCATACTACGGACACTATTTCTATCACCCCTATCATCGCTACTACTTCCATCGACACTTCTATTGAGACAACGATAGACAAAACTGAAAGACAAACCTTTCTATTTTTTTATTTTTAATATATTACTGAAATACCCTCTGGTGGAACTACGATGTATTGTGCGTTCTCGAAAGTCCACAATCAATCAATCTTGGGTCAAGGTAATGTGCCGCTAGTATTGAGATTCTATCTTCGTTTTTAGATCGAAGATTCATGGACAACTAACGGCAGCATCAGGATGTTTAGCTAACCCTATATGACAAGATTTATTCCATGCATCATCATAGCCTGAATCACAATCGTTTACTTGCTGTAGTGAAGTAATGCTCTTAATTGCGCCATTAGTGGAGAGGTACGGGCGATTCGAACAGTCATTCATTACATCATAGTATCCTCGCATTACTGCATTCTTACCTAGTCCAAAACCATACAGATATGATGGACTATGTGTTTGTGTGTGGCTATGTGTATGTGCTGCTAGTGCTGTTGGTAGCCCTGTTGCCAGTATCAGGACGATTGGAATTGTCCATATTGTTCTTTTATGCACATATGACGTTACAAAATACTTGTATAAATCTTAAACCTGGAGACGGTGGTTTATATTCACTTATTATGCTACTGCATTATTGGGACACCAGGTTTACGTGGGTGACTATCGTTGCTTTTTACCATAAGGTGAAGTTCTTAATGTTATTCCACAACATCGACAGAATCTCTCAACCTGGTAAAAATAAACTTCACATCTTCTACAATATCTCTTACCGACCTGATACGGACTTTTACCAACAATAATTTTGGAATATAGCCTTTCACATATGTTTCTACAGACCATAAGAACCTACAGTAGCATTATAGCTAAAAGAATTGGGACTACTAATAGTGGGTGGGGGTGGTTAGTTAATGATCGTTTCAAGAACTAAGCAAGGTTTTTGCAAATTCCAGTATAATTATATCATTAAGGCAATCCACGCAATGGATTCAATTGAATTTTCATACAAATCTGACTAGATCCAAATGGTAGTAGCTATACGTATGCTAATGCGTGTTGGTTTTCGAGCATATAAGCCGAATATCCTGTTCATCTGTACAACTGTCTTGCGAATATCATATATTACATGTTTTGATAGAAGTATTATTGACTACAGGTTGACCAATAAAATGCAAAGCACAAGAACAATAATAACCTATAATGAATATGAATAGCAGACTCGGCTAACAGCAAAATAAAAAAAGATGGATGTACTATACCAACTAACATTAATTCGCTAACTCACGTTCCTGAATAGGTACTTGAGTATATCTAGTTTGAAACGTGTCGTTCTATAATAGTTGGATATAGCATTTGTGAGATTTACAAATTTTGGATAGTATTTTGAAACCAATAGATTGTGTTTTCCCTGTCTCCAGCATTCTTCTATAGCATTAAATTCAGACGAA
>JASHSN010000254.1 GCA_030038695.1 Nitrososphaeraceae archaeon | reverse complement strand
GGCATTTTGCAACTTTTCGCTCCGCAATGCTTAGAGACGTAGGCAAGCGGTTTGGCTTCGACCTTGGTACTCCTATCTCAAATATGACGGAAAGACAACTCAAAATTATATTATTTGGAACTGATGAAAATATTCATTACAAGTACGAATCTAGATACTCTGATTCTAGATGGGAATATCGTGGCGGCTTTGAAGGTGTAGTTCCAAACTTAGAACGTACGTATAGGGAGACAGATTCCGAGTCAAAACGAGAAGAACTCACGCAATTCATGCGTGAACACCCATGTGAAGAATGTCACGGAAGGCGATTACGAGACGAAGCTCTCTCTGTGAAGATACAACAGAAATCAATCATGGATGTTTGCGATATGTCAATTGACGAATGTTTAAGTTTTTTTGATAATATAAGACTTTCAGAAAGAGAGACTCACATAGCCAGAATCATATTAAGGGAGATAATTTCAAGACTTGAATTTCTGCGCAACGTAGGGTTGATCTATCTTACTCTAAACAGAATGACAGCTTCTTTGTCGGGTGGCGAGTCCCAGAGGATTAGATTAGCGACTCAGATAGGTTCGAATCTGACGGGGGTTCTTTATGTCTTGGATGAACCTACGATAGGTTTGCATCAGAGAGACAATGCAAAACTTATCGATACACTGAAAAAATTGCGCGATCTAGATAATACTCTTATAGTTGTGGAGCACGATGAAGAGGTTATTCGCAGCTCTGATTGGATTGTGGATATAGGCCCTGGTGCCGGTGTTCACGGAGGACAGATTGTGACCAGTGGCACATTAGGAAGGATCTTAGAAAGTCGAGATTCGATCACGGGTGCCTATTTGCGCGGTGACATGCTTGTGTCATATCCTATGCAAAATAGAAGGACTCCTCGTAATTGGATAACAGTCTACGGTGCTCGCGAGAATAATCTCAAGTCTATCGATGTACAATTTCCTTTAGGTTGCATGACAGTGGTGACAGGTGTTTCTGGGTCTGGTAAATCGACGCTCGTAAATGATATTTTTTTCAGAGCTCTTGCTAATTATTTTTATAATTCTAAGGAACGGCCAGGTAAATACGATCGCATTTCTGGTCTAGAACACATAGACAAAGTAATTGGGATAGATCAGTCACCCATCGGACGAACGCCTAGGTCTAATGCTGCTACTTACGTCAACGCTTTTACACCTATTAGAATGCTCTTCTCAAGAACCCCCTACGCTAGAGAGCTCGGCTATAGGCCAGGTAGATTTTCATTCAATGTTTCAGAAGGACGCTGCGACGCATGCGAAGGAGCCGGTGTAATGAGGATTGAAATGCAATTCCTTCCTGACGTATATGTTACATGTGACGAATGCAAAGGTAAACGATATAATTCTGAGACACTAAATGTAAAATATAAAGGAAAAACAATTTCCGAAGTACTGGATATGACGGTCGATGAAGCAGTAGAATTCTTCAAGAATGTACCTATTGTCGAAAAGAAGCTTCAGACGCTCGATAAAGTTGGTCTAGGATATATTCGATTAGGTCAACCAGCCACTACAATGTCCGGCGGTGAGGCACAGAGAATCAAACTTTCGGCTGAACTTTCAAAAAGAGATACTGGAAGAACTCTTTACATACTTGATGAGCCGACTACTGGTCTTCATTTTGCGGATGTTAGCAAACTGTTGAGTGTTTTGAATACCTTGGTTAATCTTGGGAATACTGTTATCGTCATCGAACATAACCTAGATGTCATAACCTGTGCGGATTGGATTATCGATCTGGGACCTGAGGGCGGAGATGGAGGTGGTGATATAGTTGTAGCTGGAACGCCTGAAGAGGTAGCAAACTCCCAAAATAGCTATACCGGAAGATATCTAAAACCAAAACTATCAATAAATCAGACGATTATGGGAAAAGGTGCAACACCACGCTAACAGTAGAAAATATTAATTCTGAAATTAAACGCGTTCCGGCATCACCTGGAGTCTATTTGATGAAAGATGGCGCAGGTAGAGTGATCTACATAGGTAAGGCGAAGAATTTGCAGAGACGTGTTAGCTCCTACTTCAGAAAACTGGGTTCGAGCGACGAGACTTACGAGCGGAATGATAACTGGAAAACATCAAGGCTCATTGGTAAGATTAATGATATAGACTTCATCGTCACAGATAACGAGATCGAGGCATTTTTACTAGAATCAAACCTAATCAAAACATACAGGCCCACATTCAATATAGAATTAAAGGACCAGCAAAGGTATACCTACCTTAAGGTCACGGACGAGACTTTCCCTCGGTTACTTGTTGCAAGACGCAATAGAAATGGTGAATTTTACGGACCAAAGGGCAAGGTGTATGGCCCTTTTGTACGAGGAAGTTCAAAATTTCTGACAATCGGATTATTGCGGAAGTTATTTAAGATCAGAATCTGCGACAAGTTGCCTAAGAAGCCATGTTTGGAATACTTTCTTAAGAATTGTGATGCCCCTTGTATCAACAAAGTGACTGTCGACGAATATATGAAGAATATTAAAAGACTTCAAAGTATCATACGGGGCAAGAGCAGTGTAGACAGATATGTGAACGAAATGGAAGCGGAGATGAAGAGAGCTTCTGAAATTCAAGACTATGAAAAAGCCAAACAGATACGTGATACATTAAGTCGGTTAACTAATCTGACTGCAAAGCAGAAAATGGAAAAGGCTCTGCATCGGAACTTCGACGAAGAATACGTAGGAATTATAAAAGAGATCAAAAAAGGCGTTGCCCATGTGATGACTCTGCGGCGAATAAAAGGTGTCATCACAGATAGGAAAAAATTTGATTTTGAGTTGATTGGGGATAATTCTCTCAATACATTCCTTTTGCAGTACTACTCGACGTCGCCTAAAATTCCCAGGTATGTTTACGTTAATGAAAAGCCTGCATCTACGGAAGCTTTGAAGGCGTCCATTGAGCGATTTGCAAACCACGAGGTAAACATTATCACGCTCTCTGATGATCATAGGTTAGAAGAAAAAAAACGGTTAATGGATTTAGTCGTACGCAATCTTAACTTATATGTTGAAAAAGGTCACCCTCCAGAGATTTTAGAACTCGAAGATATATTTCACTTGATAAAAACCCCTTCGATAATCGACTGCTTTGATATTTCCAACTTCGGAGATGAATATGCTGTTGGGGCTTGTGTTAGATTTGTTGAAGGCAAACCGTATAAAGACGGTTACAGAAGGTTCAAGATTAGATTAACATTTAATCAGAATGACTTTGCAATGATACAGGAAATCGTAACTCGTCGGTATTTGCGAGTTCAAGATCAAGGATCTCTTTATGATCGTGGTCAATCGCTACCTGACTTAATAGTAGTGGACGGCGGAAAAGGACATCTTAATTGCGCCACAGATGCGCTCCATAGAGCTGGTTTGGACATACCGTGTGTATCGCTTGCAAAGGAAAATGAGCAGATCTATTGTCCAGGCTCTATCAGTCCTATCGATCTGCCTCGAGATAGTCTTGCCCTAAAAGCTCTACAATACATAAGAGATGAGGCACATAGGTTTGGATTATCTTATAATCGGAACTTGAGAAGAATCAAGAATCGTAGATAATAACAAAATGATTTTCATTTTACGGAAAAGGTAGAATCTCAGGCAAGATAACGTTTGGCATACCAGTCCACAAGGTGCGAGAATGTCCTGTTCTGTAATATGGAACGATTTTCAAAAACTATTATAAAATATTCAATACATCGATTGCTAATAGGATAGTCGGATGACTGTAAGGAAAATAGTAATTGCTGGCACAACGAGTGGAGTAGGAAAGAGCACCGTTGCCACAGCAGTTATGTATGCCCTCAAAAAAAAGGGCTTTGTAGTTCAGCCATTCAAAGTTGGCCCTGATTTTATCGATCCTAGTTATCATACTTTCGTAACCGGGAGACAATCTCGCAATCTCGATATATGGATGATGCGAAAAGATGGCGTATTACAATGTTTCAACAGCTCGTGTGTAGACGCGCAAGTTGCGGTAATAGAAGGAGCTATGGGCCTATTTGACGGTATATCTGGCAAGAACGACATTGGTAGCACTGCACATATTGCCAAAGTCCTTAATGCGCCAATTATTCTTGTAATTGACGCGGCCAAAGCGGCACGCTCCATTGCGGCGACAGCT
>JASHSN010000253.1 GCA_030038695.1 Nitrososphaeraceae archaeon | reverse complement strand
AGGAATGTAGGTGCACACGGCATAGACAGATACTACGAGACTAGAAAATCAGAAATATTGCCTATCAAAAATGTATCTGCCAAATCAATAGTTACTCTTGAGAAAGATTACGATCTTATTGAGAGTTTAAGTCAAATTACCGGACGCGAAAGGTCAGAGCTACTGGAATCACTTAGTAAGCTTGACAGCACTGACGTGGGCAAATTGAGCGACCTTTGTCTCAATTATAGCAAGCTTCAAAAGTACAGCAGATTGATAATGTCTGAAGGAAAATTTAAAGAGGAAGTAGAAAATGAATTAGGAAGAAAACTCTCGTATAACCAGCTGCAACATGCAAGTGTCTCGGTTAGAAAATCGAGAACTTACATCGAAAACGTTTTGGATGGTAAATTTGTGCCACATGGATCTCATGGGATTAATCATGTCAGACACAATCTGGAGTATGGGTATCAATTAATGGGCTTGATAGAACGTAGGAAACGCGGTTCTCAGAAGCCTGATTAGTGTGTAACGGTAACATGTCAAAAACATTCTGAGGGGACAGTACCATTATCGGATATCGAATGTAAAAATGCAAGATACCCAATGCCAACGTCAGCGCAAAAGCTTTGAATCAAAAGCAAAATTGCAGTGCTTACACTAAAGCAGCGGCTAAATCAAGATAACTTGTGTCCGAGCGTTCTTGGATTATGATCTAACATTTCTGGCATACTCAGATCAAAATCCCGGATCTGACTTAGGAGTTTGCTCACATCTCTGAACACACTTCTTGATAAGTTTAGCAAGTATTCTGCTCTGTCTAAAATACATATCGAATCGATAGGAACATCATTGCTTAATTTTGAGCTTGAAAGAAGTTGGTTCAATAGGATAAATTGATCTTCAATTTTTATCGCTTGATCTATTAAAGGATCGTAGAGATCAGATATTTTCTTTTGTTGTAATACGTGTCGTTTTAGCGTAGCCTGGCCGTTCCGAATCTTTGTACTCTTTTTATGATTGCGGGTACTGGACAGATTAAGTATAGTTGCCGTGTGACATTCTGTATCTGAAGCGTATTAAGCAGTGCTTGTGCATCATCGTAGACACCTAGTATAATTAATTTGGATTAGCTTAGAATAAATACTGTAGCAGTACCGAAACGCAGACTCGATAGGTGTACTTGATTGAAAATCTGGTATGTAGCTGGCTCCATGAGCGCTCATCGTCGTCCTCGCCATTATGGCAATGCCATGTTAACTTACATTTCAAGGTAAATTTAACTGACGTTGTCGATGATATTATAAATAATGTGAAATCACACTTAGATAGAATCCCGATATGATAAGAGCTAAGACGTCGAAGCATCACAAGAAGGCGATTTCATCCTCACAAATGTATGAGATAGAGGAGAAGGCACACAGTCATTTTGGATTTCATCGCATAAATATGATGGAAAACGCAGGTCACGGGGTAGCTGATTTTGTGAACGTAAAGTTCAAGAAAAGATCTGCAAAAACACGTCTTGTTGCAGTATGTGGCGCTGGCAACAATGGCGGAGATGGGTTTGTGGCAGCTAGACATCTTAGCGGATGTCCTGGGTATGCGATTAGTGTGATATTGTTGGGTCGTCAAACTGATTTGCGGACCGAGGAAGCACGCGTAAATTGGGATATTATAAGGAAAATGGATTCGGTAGAAACCATATGTTGCGACAATTTCGATGGAAAACTCAAAATGAAAATCTCCAGAGCACACGTCATCCTTGACGGAATATTTGGTACAGGGATCAGAGGAGAGATCCGTGATCCGCACGCATCAGCGATACAATTGATAAATAAATCACATGCGTGGGTTATTGCTGTTGACATACCTTCAGGATTGGATCCAGATACCGGCAAAGTCGGTAAAAACTGTATCAAGGCTAATGCTACTGTGACTTTTCATAGATTGAAGACTGGGCTTTTAAACAATGCAAAACATACTGGGAACGTCTATGTTGAACATATAGGAATACCCAAAGAATCAGAGAGGGGCATCCTGAGATGAGTTTACGATGGTAAAAATAGTGCAAATTCCGGTAGGTCAAATGGCTAACTTCACTTATATCTTGGCTGATGAAAGTATAGGAGAATCCGCTGTTATAGATCCGTCTTGGGATTTAGAGAAAATTTTTGCCATCCTAAATGAGAGTGACTGGAGAGTAAAATACATTATTAATACTCATACTCATTTTGATCATATACTTGGTAATGAACAGGTTGCCGCAGTAACGGGGGCAAGAATTATACAGCATAAGGAATCGACTGAAAAATATGACCTTCCTGTCGAAGACGGGCAAATAATTGAAGTCGGGAAGATCATTATAAAGGTCCTGTACACGCCAGGGCATTCAAAGGATAGTATTTCTCTCGTGGTTGACAATGAGTTAGTATTGACAGGCGATACTCTGTTTGTGGGAAACTGCGGCAGAGTCGACCTGCCTGGCAGTGATGCATCAGAGATGTATGACAGCTTATTCGGAAAGTTAGCAAAATTACAAGATTCACTAATAGTATATCCCGGTCATGATTATGGAAACAAAAAGACTTCGACGATTGCCGAAGAAAAAAGAACGAATTACGTACTCAAGACTAGATCTAGAGCAGAATTTGTGCGATTTATGGCAAGTACTGATTAGTGATTGCCGAATAATCAATATCCCGACATTCGAGTTATAAATCGAGCTGATTCTGCGCTAGCCAGATTTGCGACCAATTCACCATTATTTGTGTGTGTAATATCTTATACTGATACAAGCCTTATTCCCGGGATTACTGCAGCAGGCGCAAAACAAGATTTTGTGAAATATACACCAGCAGCTGACATGGAACTATTGTATTACGGTTGCTGCAAATGTATTGATGAGGTTCCTATTACCCCTGAGGGAAATCCCACGCCTGCCATCATTACCAGAGCCGCACTCCAATTGGCCGACATACCATTTCAAGTAGTCGACGCCGGTTCAAAAATCAAACCTTCCATCCCGTATATTTCGTTTGGAATAGGCCCAGGCTATAACATCGAGTCGGGGATAGCAATGGATGCGTCAGATGTTAATAGGGCTTTCGAGTATGGGCTCATGCTAGGGAAACAATTGGGGAAATATAGCGATCTAATAGTTTTAGGCGAAAGCATTCCTGGCGGCACTACCACTGCGTTGGGAGTTCTTTACGCGCTCGGCATCGACGCAGAGTTTAAGGTAAGTAGCAGTATGCAAACAAATCCTCATGATCTTAAAAACAGGGTAGTCAAGCAGAATCTTGAAAAATCAAAGATATCGTTTGGCGGATTAAAAAATAATCCTTTGAAAGCAGTGGCTTCTTTAGGTGATCCAATGATGCCATCTGTCGCAGGTATATCAGAAGGCGTACTAGATGTTGGAGGGAGAGTTCTTCTAGCAGGAGGTACGCAGATGGCAGCTGTGTTGGCCATTTTGAAATCTCTTGACCTGAAAATAAGTGGGCTTTGTATTGGGACTACAGTGTATGTAGCGTATGATGATTCTTCAGACTTAGCTGCTCTTGTGAACTCGATTTCTACAGAAGTGCCAGTCTTTGCAGCCGATTTACATATGGAAAAGTCGACTATTCGAGGATTAGAAGCTTTTGCAAAGGGATTTGTAAAAGATGGCGCTGGAGCTGGAGGTACATCAATTGCTGCTATGCTAAAATCAAGAGGAAAGATCGATGGAAATATCCTTTTGAAAACAGTCGAGAAGCAGTATGAGTCTATATCGCGTCGTTCCTCATGTTAGAGCAGCCGGATACGATATTCGAACTAGCTAATATTAAACTACAGTAGTAGATTCAAGACAGGCGGCGCTCTCACAATAGTAGTACGTGAAAAATCTTTATTACAATGCCACTTCATTCTAATTATGACTAAGACAGAACGATGACGATTACGACAGTCCACATATCAGTCTGAGTAAAATGCCTGCAGACTAAGATGAAGAGCAATACCGGACTACCGAGTTCTGCAGTACTAATAATATGCTCCGGCCGGGATTTGAACCCGGGATCGTCGCCTTGAGAGGGCGAAATGCTTAACCGGCCTACACCACCGGAGCTCTGATTTAAGCATCGATTCTCTCGAATCTTCATATAAAACTTTTGCGTATGGATTTTATCTAATCTATTCTACCCGCTTTGTAAATTCTTCCTCACGATCTTTCTCTTAATGTTAGATCCCAAGAGAGCACCATTGCAGAAAATTCCAATGTCGATCAAGAAATATATCGACGATAATATTTCTAGTCCTGTAGCCCTGATTGGCTGCAGGGCAACAGATCCTAGAATATCACTCGATTGTTGTGAATACGATCTAGTGATTATCATGGAAGATATGGATGCTTATTTGGACAAATATTTGAGAATTGACCATCATAATGTTGAACTAGTTAATATTTGGAGTACGAGGAAGAATATTATAGCGACGAAAGGGATGATCATAGTTAACGGCCTAGTCGCACATGAAGTTTTCAGTCCTTCACACTCTCTTTACACCAATGCACTTGCTGCATTTGGCAAAAAGTCTATTGTAGCGTCACTCTTTTGCTCAGACAAGATCGACACATTTGTGTCAAAGAGCCCTATTCTCGCATCGATGTGGCTAAAAATATCAGCCTACCGCTTCTTAGAAGGAATGCTTGCACTAGCAGGGCACCGACCAATGCCACTTCACGAGTTGAATCAAATCCGAAACTTAGAATTTGATGAACAATACATCTCGGATGGGATCCAAGTTGCATTGACATGCATAGGCATCGAAAGATCAACCAGATCCACCATATCGAGATCATCTTCGGCAATCATGCAGCTCTGCTCAGAGAATTACGATAAGGAACTCATTATTGAAAAAGCAAATCACCTAGTCAAGCTTGGCATGTTACCAGATTGTTATTATTATCTAGGTAAGATCGCAGATAGGGTTTTGGCGAATAAAGATTCATTGTTTTTCAACTCCTACTCTAAACTAATACAGATATCCATGGATCTTGGTATTGATGCGCCACTCATTCAAAAGCTGAATCTTGAACTATTCGCCACTGCCAAAAACGTACTCAAAAACTATCGTAGGATCACTGCTGCTTGAAAACTCTCCAGGTTTTTGCTGGTGCGCAATTTGGCCTTGTACTTTAGGTTACGCGGCCTTGTCCTTAATCTATATCCGCAGCATGGGCACCATAAGCCGTCCCATTTCATGAAAATCTCACATATTTGACACCGTTTTTGTCCGTTAGCGTAGCGACCACAACCAACAGGTTTTTGCGCTTTATGACGAATACATATACCCTTGCAAGTCAATTATTAACAACCTAATCTATCTTGCATGTATACTATTTAAACATGAGCAACAAGGAATGATGATTCATTATTAGTATTACTCTAACCTATTCAAGAGAAAAGAAAAGAATAGAGGGAGACTATACATCTATCGCACGGATACGTTCGAGGCCTGGAAGGCTTCGTTCATCGTCAGGTACTCCTCTATTTTCATTTTGACATCGTCAGGTTCTGTGTCGTCCATACCCTGGAAGCCAGCCTTAAATGCAATCTTATTTCCTGACACGCTTACGTCTTCAATTTCCATGTCTGCGTATACATTTGCAAGTTCGTTTACCCATTCTTCAGCTTCCTTTTGGTCGACTCCCGAAGTATCTATGTTTACATTTAGCATCTTGGTCATACAAAAGCAGCATTATTCTAGAGATTTATAAAGTTGACGTACGACTAGTACTTAGGTCTAGGTAAATACAACGCATCTTGTCTTTCAACTAGCCTTTAGCTTTAACATGCATAGAGTGCATCTTAAACGCTCTTATCCTCAAAACCCCAATACTCGATTAGCTCTTTTTGAAATTTTGAAGACTGCTGGTCGTTCATCGGATCCCCGCAGTTCTTGTGAGTAGGAACAACTCGCATTCCTGCCAATTTAAATTCCACCTCATAAAAATGAACTTTTGGACAACCGCACATATTCATTTAGACAGTTCCTTGAACATATAATTATTTGTATATCCAAGCAATCGTTGCACATGTTCCTCTTTCTTTGGCGTCTTTGCCGTATGGCTTACAAACATATATATCGAATAACGGGCATATTTGACTTTGAAGGTCTATGCGCAAAAATAGTATTTTGAGTAGTATTTTGCTGTCTTCCATATTGACATTATCTTGCGTAGCGGGGGTTTCTACGGCCTACATTGGGTTCGTAAAGAATGTGTATGGACAGAATAGCTGGTACCTAGGCCAAGGAGTTCAACCAAACACTTACTATACGTATACGATCCAAGAGCATGACACCAAGCAGCGCCA
>JASHSN010000032.1 GCA_030038695.1 Nitrososphaeraceae archaeon | reverse complement strand
AGCTGCCTCACGTCTTAGCGTCACCATGGCAGCAATCGGTTCGCCTTTATGGATGCCAAAATCTCTCACTGATTTTCTTGCTCCTCGTACAGTTGGTCTTTGCCCTGTTAACTCTTCTAATGCCTGTTTAGCCTTCTCTAGGGGTTCTCCTGATTTTCCAACGCCAATATTTACCACTACCTTGCTAATCGATATTCTCTTCATCGGATGCGTACTAGCAGTAGTAGTAGTAGTAGTAGTAGTAGTAGCTTCGGTCGATTTTTCATTCATAATATCTAATTCACCTTGATTAATGGGGTGTCCGACCCTACAGTCATGACAATCTCGGTGGGTAGTTCTACTGATCTATCTTCCAATGTCAGGACAGCACGCTTTGGAAGTGAAAATATTCCATCTTTAATATCCTCTATTTTTCCAAAGCTACCAGCATTATCTCCACTTGTGATCAGTCCCAAATTTCCCTTTTCAAATCTGACTGTTTCTTTGATTGTATGATTCTGAAAATCTATCAAACAAGTATCTCCTACTGATAGCTTCTGATCACTAAGCATTGTCTTTCCATCGTGAAAGCCATATTGTAACTTACCACCATTTGTGGTAACCTTGCTGGTAACCTTACCAAGCTTGACCATGTTTTCTGAATTTTGGATCTCAACATGAACTAACAATTTAGAATCTTTCGGAACAAGACGGTAGGATTGCCCCGTTGGAGTCAGCTCTATCACGTCCATCAGTCCCACAGGAAAGTTTACTTCCCTTCTCGCTATCCCATCTACTTTCACCTTACCTTCTGAGACGATTCTTTTAACATCACGCATTGTGATTGCTACCTTCAGCACATCCCTGAGAACTATTCCCAGTGGGTATGAGTTGTGCTTTTTGTGTGGACCAGGTGAAGCTTTTAGAACGAATCTATTTTGCTTTCTTCGAATGTTCCAGAATGTAGGCGCCATTTGTCTTTTTAGTCTGGAATCGCCTCCCTTCTTCCCCATTACTCCTTAGCCTCCTCTTTTTGTTTTTTCTTCTTTGTCCTTTTCTGGTTGCCCGATTGATCTGGGCTTTCCTCACTTTGTTTAGCTTTATTTTGTAGTTTATTCTTCCGATATTTGTCATCAAGATTCAGACCGATTATGATAAGATTAGATGAATGGATCTGAACCTTCACATTTCCACCTTTCACTTTCTCGCGTTGAATCCCCTCAATCGATAATGTGCTTCTTTGTGTGTTGACTTTTTCCACTTTTCCTTCTATTCCGGAGTATTCACCACGAACGACTCTAACAGTATCTCCCTTTATCAGTCTGCAACTCCTAGTACCGTACTGTTCACGCAAATTCTCTGAAAGCGTCGAACATACCTTCGAGTCTCGCAAGTAATTAGGAAGATACAATAGTTTTTGATTATTTTTTTTCATAATGTAATTGCCCTCAGACTATAAGTGATGCAAGGTTGGCTATCCTTGGCCATTTTTCTGCCGCTTCAGCAGCAACTGGACCCTTTATGTCGGTTCCTTTGATTTCTCCTTCAGGTGTGACCAAAACCGCAGCGTTATCCTCAAATGATAATCGAACGCCATTTAGCCGCTTGATGGCATATTTTTGCCTAATTATGACGGCCCCAAAAATCTGTTTACGTAGTTCTGAGGCCCCTTTTTTAACCGTCACTGTGACCAAGTCACCGACTGCAGCAGCAGGCAATCGTGAATGTCTACCCTTGTATCTGCCCACTTGTGCTATACGCAAGACTTTTGCACCCGTGTTATCTGCACAAACTAATTCGGCTGTGATCGGTAAAGCCCTAGTAATGTACGGTCGAAATTCTTCAACTCCCTTCGCTGAAACTGCTCTTGTCTTAGCTGCCATTCCCTTAAGCCCCACCGATCACTACAAAAGAAACGGTCTTTGACAATGGTCTGCATTCAGCAATTGTTATTTCATCGCCCTCAGTTACATCAATGCATTCAGGAAGATATGCATGTACTCTTGATTTACTTCTTTCATAACGCTGATACTTGTCAACTAGGTGTGGGAACTCTCTCGAAACCACGACCATATTTTTTGCTTTAGCACTAACCACTATTCCAGATAACAACTTGCCCCTTATTGAAAGTCTTCCGTGAAAAGGACACAAGGCATCTTGACAGTCCTTACGTGGCGGGTTTACTGAAATTCCTATATTTCTTGCCAAATCTATCATCCTCCCTTATAGCGCAACACACGATCTTCTGGTCTGCCGATAAGAGATGAGCCTCTTATAAAGCAAGTGTTATGCGGAAGCCGTATTTTCATTGTCTCTGCTGCGATCTTTGATATTGTCTTTGCTCCTACAGTTGTTTTTAAGGTAAGCATATTTCTGGTCTCAAAGATAATAGTTCCTGACATGCCAACAACCGTGGGCTGAGGGCTGTTTACGATGGTCGCATGAAGACCGATGAGCTCGTGTGATAGAATATTGCTAGGTGTTATCATGTTTTTTTCTTAGAACCTCTTTCGTTAATAATGGTCAATATTCTAGCGATATCCCTACGAATCCAACGTAAATCTCCAGTTTGTTTCTTTAGAGTACCTTTCGCGCCTTCGGCCCTAAGTTTCGCCAAATCAGCGTTTAATTCAGATAATTTGTCTCTCAAATCTGTATCATTCATCTCCCGCAAGGTTTTCAGCTTAAGTCTGGCCATTTGCATTACCTTGGGCTAGAACTGTTTCCCCAACTTTTCCTGCGGGTTTTAAAGCAGCGTCTCCAACAACCGCGGAATTAGTTGTGCTTGCTTCAGTATTGACGTCAGCGGCTGTTTGAGGTTGTGATGCATCATCGTGTGTGGAAGATTCCGAAAACTCGAACTCTGGTGGAAGCTCATTTTTCAAGGCGATCCTTAGTTGTATGCCCATCAAGCCCATTTTTGTTAAAACCGAAGTAGTCCCGATACGAACGATTTTGTCAGCAAGATCCCCGCTCTTAGGATTCACCCCTGAGGAGTGTTTTTCAAAATGAGCGCGTTCGCTTCGAAGCTTCCCTGCAATTGATACCTCAACACCTAGTGCTCCAGCATTCATAATTGTATTCATGGACCACATAGCTGCCCTTCTAAATGCTGTGCCCCTTTCTATTAACTGAGCAATCCTATTACACATAATTTTTGGATTCAGTTCAGGGACAGATACTTCAAGGACCGATACTTGTGGATTTGTCAAACCAAACTTTTCTTCGAGTCTACTCGTAAGATCTTTTATGCCTGTTCCCTTTCTACCGATAACCAGGCCTGGTCTAGTAACGTAAAGTGTTATCCTTGTCCCTATAGGCGTCTTCTGAACGTCTACGTCACCATAGCCTGCGTCCTTCAGGGTCATGCCCAAGTACTCACCTAACTCCAGATTGCGGAAGTTGTTTTTCATCACATTCTTAACAGCGCTCATTTTTATGCTAGACCTTCCTTTGCTACCAATTCCACATGGACTAGTACACCAATTTTCGGACTGGTTCTTCCCATTGCCCTGGGAGTGAATCGTTCAAGTTTTGTACCCCTGTGAACGACGGCACTGATGATCCTCAGTCTATCAAGATCCATGCCTTTGTATTCTGCGTTAGATTCGAGATTATCAAGAAGTTTCAAGTATTCTTTAGCAGTTTTTTGTGGAAATCTCCCAGCAAAAAAACCATCTCGGATATTTGATCTATGAGCTACTTCATTATTGTACCGTCTATACGGTACTGCTATCTTCCTTGCGATAACGTTCTCAAGAAATTCACGTGCTTTCTCGATCGAAGCACCTTTAATGGCTAAAGCGACTTCTCTAGAATGCTTTGGGGAGATGTTTTTTTCTCTTAGAGCTGCCCTCACGTGCTTGGTTTTGTCAAATTTTTGGAACGCGTATGAATAATTTGGCATACAGCATCACTTGAGTGGTACGTAGAGAGAAGATCTGGAGGATCCGACTCCAGGAGCGCCATGCTGCACCCTTCTGTTTGTTATCGCATATTCACCGAGATAATGTCCTATCATTTCAGGCCTTATATTAACTGCAGAAAATTCTTTCCCATTATGAACTTTCAAACTGAGTCCTATCATGTCAGGTAAAATAATCATATCACGAACATGAGTCTTCAAATCCCCTTTAAGCTTGCCTTCTCGTGCTAACTTTATCTCCTCACGCAGTTTTCTCTTTTCATCATTCATATACGTTCCAACTCTCTCATCAAGAGATCTTCTCTGACGAGCATTCAAAAGCGGTATTAACGCTTCAACCGATAACGTTTGTAATTGTTCAGGCGAATGGCCCTTAAATTTGAATTCACGAACCAACTATATTTGCCACTTGTCTGCTACTTTTAAATCTAACGAGTTCTATACAAGGCCCAAAGACGTAGCAAGTTCCCTTGTTTTCTCAGCTGATGCAAATCTCACTATTGCTTTCTTACCTCGAATACTTCTAACAGTATTGACTTCCTCTGCGTCTGTCTCGTAAAGTGTCTTTATTGCTGCCTTCACGTGTTCCTTAGATGCACGAAGATCTACTATGAACACTATCTTGCTCTCACCTTCTATAAGATTGAAGGTTTTTTCAGTCATGTACGGTTTGATAATTATTCTCCTAGCTTCTTCAGGAGTCAGGTTTTCCAGCCGACTAGTGCTACTTCTACTCATATGCCAATCCCACTCACCTTGTATTGCCTAACGCCTCTTAGTTTCTCGATAGCGTTTTCTGAATATATTGTCAACCGAATCTGTCTGGACCCGGGAGCTAAGTCTAGTACACTGAGTTTTCTCACACTCCTTACATGGACTCCTGGGAGAGAGCCCGATACCTGGCATATCTTATCATTTTCGCTTCCTGTAACAACCAATGCGCTATACCCAACGCGGTTTTTGCGTCCCCTTCGTCTGGCTAAGCCTGATCTGACCTTCCGAGATGAATCTGTTCTATCAAGGTCTTCACTCATGCCCAAACTGACCAAGATCTTTTTAAGATCTTTTGCCTTTGAAACTGATTCAAGATCACTAGAGACAACTATGGGAAAATTTGAAATGGCTCCTACCTTGTGCCCGCGTTTTTCTATCAAGTCTCTTCTTCCAGTCGCTGCAATGGCCGACCGCAATGCCAGATTTTTCTCCTTCTTATTTACCTTCTTGTATATTTTTCTCCAAGATTCAGGCGGATGTGCTACTCTCCCATGTCTCACCCCTGCGACTGCTGCTGCTTGTCCTGCCCGTGGAAAACCATCTCCTCGCGCTCTAGCAATTCTTGCCATACCTAGACCAGTGTTCCGCGACTCGGCACTAACCATTTCGCCTGCTGCTGGATAACGACCCTGTCTCTGAAATCTGTGTGATAACATATTTACACAGACCTTATGTATGACATCTGGTCTGTAAGCGCTTTTGAAGACTTCGGGCAATATGGTTGTATTCTTCTCGCGACCGTCAAGATCAAATACTCCCACGTTCAAACTCATTGGACGACTACCTCCAGTATCTTCGGTTCGAGTATCTTTTTCTGGAAATTGCGTATAGGTTGCCGCATTTTGACCAGTCTCTTAGGAACACCTGCCACTGAACCCTTTAGAACCATGTAATCGCCTTGCACCAGGCCGAAGTGCTTGAATCCGCCATTCGGATTAACTAACTCTGTGCTCTTCTCGGTGTTTGATATCACAAGGATTCGCTTATTGTATTCAACTCGCTGATGAAAACCTCTCTGACCCTGTCTCGGAACCGTATACATTACTACTGCTGGCGATATAGGACCCAACGTGCCAACAGCACGCACACTTTTCCTAGATTTGTGTTGTTTTCTCTTTACGCCAAACCTCGTAATAGGACCCTCAACTCCCTTCCCCCTTGTGATAGCAGATACATCTATGAATTGCCCTACTTGAAAAACGTCACTGACTCGAATTTCTTTGCCGAGGATACTCTTCAAGTAATCAAACCTAGATTTTACATCCTTCCCTGTTACAGGAATTTCGAAGACAAATGGCTTTTTTTGTGAAAGGTTCGCATCACGTGGCATAACAGCAACGACTGCTACTACAGACATTGCCTTATCGAGCTTCGATTCAGAGTTCACGAGTTTTTCTTCGTCAGCTTTGGCAGTAAATTTTCGAGGGAGATATTTGGGTGGATCTTTTGAGTAAAAATCAAAAAGGACATGTTTTCCATAATAATCTTCGGAATAAGCGCGAATACCAATTATTTTAACTGGTGGTGTAACAAGGACTGTACTTGGATTTAAGAAATGCTTGCCAAAGTTTGGAGTTTTTTCCCGATCGTCGATAGTAAGAACGTGTATCATTCCTGCTTTAAAGCCCGCAAAACCAGATAGGTTTGGTTTCTCTTCAGCCTGAGGCCAGTTTCGTAGCCTTGATTCGATACTTTTAGCTCTAGCTCTTGGTCTAAAGGCAATACTACCTCGTCTCGGAGCACTGTACTTGCGATGGCCCATACAGACCAATGTATCTGCGCCTGCCCTTTAATAATCATATTCCCACATTACCTGTCACAGCAGCCTAATACACTACTTTGAAATAACATGGTTCAGGATAGAGAGCGAGCCCAATATTGCTTCTTCTAATCTGACAGTTTTTGTTGCCTGAAAGGGAAACATATTGAGTACATACTTGTAAACATTAATACTACTACCTTCCGACGCTAGCATTTCGTCTACCCCTTTTTTTGGTGTACCGAAAACTATCAAAAAATTCCTGAATGCTTTGATGCCTGCTAAGATTTGAGCCTCCTTATCCTTAAGGTAACTGCCCTTTTTAGACGTAATTAAAATCTGAGTATTCAAGGCTGATTCTAAAAGCTTGCTAAGATCGTGTACTTCTAGTACTTCATACCCCCAATATTCTTTGATATCTTGTTGCGAGGCCTCTTTACCTCTGAGCGATGGGTAAGTAGAAATGATTTTTACATTAACCTTTTTCCCATGAAAGCCGGATCCTTCAAATGGAACAAGATCACTTAGACCTACATCGGCACGCAATCCATCTCCGGCCTTTACAATTACTCCTACTCGTACATCCCCCAATTTGACATCTCTGATCCTTTGCCTATCACGATGATGTGGGGCATTGATTGGATGGAGAATACCTGCGTATTCAAGTTGATTTGTACGAGGATACAACGATTTTCTTAAATACTGTGGCGTATCAAGGTAACGCAAAACGATCTTTAAAAGGGAAAGATCTGCGGAGCTTTCAATTGTTCTATCATGATATATATATATTTTTTTTACACGGAAAATAGAACATGCCCTTGCGAATTGACATACCTTTACGGTCTTATCTCTTCTTGTTTGCTCATCTGAAAGTGAAGAATCCGGAATGGCTATCCAAAGATTTGGAATATATCTATTGCTCATTCATCGGGTAGCCTGTGGACGTGTACACGTCGCATGAATTCGCTGAAAATAACACTTCTCTAAGTAAAGGGAATAAAATCCTGAGAGTTTCCTAATTCGCATCTTTCATACCTTTGCTTATAGCCCTCATATCAAGTAAACGCGAGTTTAACCACGTACAGGGCGTCTATTTATATATCTTACTAGTCACGATCAACTAATTTCGGCGCCTTTTCTTCGCACATTAACATATTCTGAATTGCTAGCTACCGTGACCGGCCTGTTTGCTTTTGGCCATAGCAGCATACCTTTCAATCTCTTCTTCTTCGACTTTTCTCATCGTTTTAGTATCATGAGATATAATTGCCATTTTGACGTGTCTTGTACCAGTTTTCTCTTCACTTACTAGTGAAATAGATTCCATTGCGAGAGCACCACCTTCATCCATCGACATATTCTCCTTATAGCTCTTTTCTAGAAATTCAGTAACCTGGTCACTGCCTGCACCAATTGCGACAGCATCATAACCGATGTAAGTACCACTCGGATCGGTCAAATATAAGGCCGCACCACTTTTGTCAACGCCTGCAAGGATGAGCGCTACTCCAAATGGCCTAACACCAGCATATTGCGTGAATTGCTGTGCCATGTCCGCGATGTTTTTCGCTACGCCTTCGACGTCGACTGGCTCATCGTATATTAACCTATTACTCTGCGCAAAGAACCTGGCATGGTCGACCTGTGTTCTAGCATCAGGGATGTACCCTGCCGCTGCTACTCCTATATGATCGTCAACTTGAAATATTTTTTGAGTTACATCCGATATCTGCAACTTTCTCGCCTTTTCTTCGACCGCTAAAATTACCCCGTCTTTACTTTTTATTCCAATGGCTAGCGTTCCTCGTCTTACTGTCTCGATTGCATATTCGACTTGATAAAGCCTACCATCAGGTGAAAATACTGTAATTGCACGATCATAACCTGCTGCTGCTGGTAACAATTCATTTTTAACTACTTCGTAATGTTTAATTTAAATTTACCTTAATTAACTCATTTATCTAAGGCCATGATTCAAGACGAAATTACTTTTACTGGCCACCCAAACGTACTTAGTACTCATACTAAGACAATCGAGATAACTAAAGCTCCGAGGCTCAGCCTAAGGGGAGATTGCATAATAGGTGTCAACGCAAACAAAGGATGTAGGGATTTGAAACCGGCGTTGAGGGACCTGCTATGGCAACCAAATTTGGTCGTAAAGATAGAAATTGAAGTGAGTGATTTACACTTCGCAATTGACGGACGAAGTGATTCGCGCCTATCTCTTCAAAACGATCATGACATAGTAATTCGTAAATCAAACTTTGCGTGTCCTAGAACAGTTGCAGTGTCGTGCAACAAAAGTTCCTCAGATATACCTCGCGATTTGGTATATTTATTGAGAAACCCGCAAATTCAAGGGCTATTAAGAATAGGGGTAGAATAGAAAACCCTAGAGAATCTTATTACGAGTGATCTGTTCATAAGCCCACAGGTACCGTTTCGTTATTTCGCTAAGTAACTGTGGTGGTATCACAGGAGGAACGATTTTTACCCCATCCCTCATTGAACTATCAACCGTTTTCTTAAAGCCTGTCTTTATAAGCCAGTCTCTCAGCAGTTGTTTATCGAAGCTTTCCTGATCTCTCCCTGGCGAATAATCAGATCTTAACCAAAGGCGAAATTCATCTGGTCCTATTGAGTCTCCTAGCAGGATATCACCACTTTCTGGATCCCTTCCATATTCAATTTTAACATCAGCAATGATAAATCCGCTTTTTTCAATTATGTCGCTCATCTTTTTATACAGAGTAATTGAAGTCTGTTTAAGATAGTCAAAATCATTATCTGAAATTACTCCGGAACGTACAGCATCTTCTCTTTTTACGGGTATATCATGCTCTTCAGATTTCGTAGTTGGATCGAAAACGGGATTTGGTAATCGCGCCGCCTTTACCGGTGTAAAATTGGTTGAAATAGCATTGTCATTAGCGGATTTGTTTAGTCGCTCGAACAGACTTCCGTACAGATAACCCCGTACTACGCATTCTATTGGAATCATTTCCAATCGTTTTACCTCCATCTTGTCTTTATCGTGGAGTCTGATCATGTGATTCTTAACATTTAGTGAGTTAAACCAAAATTCGGTAAATTTACACAAAACTTCTCCTTTCCTAGGGACCAGATTCGTCATTTGTATATCGAATGCGGAAATTCGATCTGAAAAATGGAACAATAAATTCCCGTTTTCCAATTCATAAATATCCTTAACTTTTCCC
>JASHSN010000252.1 GCA_030038695.1 Nitrososphaeraceae archaeon | reverse complement strand
TTATTCATGCTCAAACTAAAATTGGGACAAGTTATAGCAAGACATGATTGACAACATAAAGGTTACATATTGGATAATCTATCCATTGATAAAGTATTGGTATTGATATATGACACATCACAAGAAACCAGAAATTTCAAAAAGACTAGCAAGAATAGAGGGTCAAGTTAGAGGCATTCAAGGAATGATTAATGAGGATAAGACCTACGCGGATATAGTACAACAAATATCAGCCGTGCGCGCGGCTCTAGATGGTGTGATAGAAGTGATGGTTCGGGACTTGGTAGACCATTATGTTAGCCAAACTAGGGACGAAAGAGGAAAGGAAGTACTCATAGAACTAATGGATACAGTATCTAACATTTTTTAGCTTTAGACTACAGTCGCGGGTCGCCTGTTGTCGTTCTAGATAAGTTTGTCATATGTGCTGCTTCCATACATGGGTGATATTTTAGCTTCTGAACATAGTTGATACTCCAGTCTTGGAGTGTAATAACAAGTGGACATTATAGAAAATAGGTACACAATGATAACCGAAACTGAACGTTCAGATGAGACCTATCCCGTTAGGCTTATTAAATATGCTGCCATAATAGGCTCTCATGAGCAGAAATACGGCTCTTGTATCTAAACCAAAGTTTATGGAACGCAGCCTGATAGTGAGGATAAACGGGACGCTACCAGATTTTTCGATTATGGGTGATGAAGAAAAGTCTGAAAGGGCCGCAGAAGTTAAGAAAATGGAAATAGCTGCTAATACATCTTCTTCTTTATTTGCAGTGAATCCTTCTGGTGATGCTAATAACGAGGTTTTTCATCTTCTCATCGATGTAGGTGAGGGAGTACTCAAAAGTATGGAAAAAAGTAATTCATCTGTATCCGAATTAGTAGCGATGATTTCTGATATCCCTAATGCTGTATTAATAACACACTCACACATTGATCATATAAAGGAACTCCCTGTGCTTGTGAATAAGGTCGGTAAACCTGATAAGTTGAACATATACTGCACCAACGAATGCCGTGATCAAGTAATAAACAAGTTTCCTGAGCTAGGAGGAACACAATCAACTGCTTCCTTTAACGCTATCGAACCGGGAGAAACTTTTCAAATTGGTCCGTTCTCGGTAACACCTGTCTTAGCGTCTCATGGTGAGAATTCACCGTCTGGTTCTGTTATCTATGTTGTTAGAATTAATGGGAGGAAAATCATATTTGGATGGGACTTCTTATCCTTACCTAATACAAACGAGTTTGAGTTATGGAATCCAGATCTATTAATCCTAGGTACAGAAAGTTATAATCCTCATCCTGAAGATACCGGCATGATCTCCGTAACTGACGCTTATCAACTTGTAAGAAGATGGAATGCAAAGAATTGCTACTTAGTACATTATAGCGGATTGATGGATTTTCAGGAGAGCAAAAATCAGTGGTTCAGAGGTCCGGTTAAAGCAATGACAACTGTCGAGCTACAAAAAAATGTAGACTCTCACCTTAGAATTAGCGGAGATAGTGAAAGGTTTGGGATAACGGTCGCTAAGGAAGGTATGATTTGCGTTGTATATCAAAATATATTATATCCCGATTCATTCAAATGAATTAATAGAGTCTACAAATGAACTGATAAGAAGTCTAGTATACTCCAAATACAGAACATGCATAGACACATTAAGACACTTCAAGAGATTTCGGGTAGGTAAGCTCCGAGTAGAATGCTTTCCTTTGATATAACACATGTATACAAAGCATTACAACTTATCGAAACTAGAGGACATATAAGTAGAGATTTACTATGTAAAGAACTAAATCTTGGAGAAGGTTCAATCAAAACCTTAGTAAAGCATTTGATGGTGCAAAATATGATAGAGACCGGCAATGCTGGGACTAAAATGTCAGATAAAGGTAAGAAATCTTTTACTGAGTTACATTCCTCTATTCCTGCAGAATGTAGGATTCCGAAATGCTCTATTGCAATCGGGAAATTTAATTACGCGATTTTAAAGAGTCGCAGTTCAGCCATAAAGTTAGGTATAGAACAAAGAGATGCTGTAATAAAAGTGGGAGGGATAGGAGCTACTACTCTATTGTTCAGAAAAGGAAAATTGTGATTTGGGCGCTGGATACATCTGTTACAAATTGTATACATGACTAAGGAGTTGGTCATAAAAGCATCATTGTATAACATGTTTGTTGCTATGAAGATGTAGACGGATAGATAAAGTACGAAGGAATAACTGAATTACGCAACAGAGATAAGGACCTATTCAGTTCTAGCAAGAATGCATTGGGAGGAAGAAAATACCCACCTTTAACATGGAAGTTTCAAGGCCTATATATGCATGAAGGTAGAGGCAAATATCTCTCGCTAAACGATCGGCCAAGGCCTTCATGTCGGAAACGTCAAGATACGTCACAAATAAGCCTGAATCCGGCTCTGACCGAAGGTCATGATGCAAGCATGCCTTGTGCGTCTCGGGACGAAGGTACAACCTAGAGCCAAACGTATTCTACGGCTGGAAAGAGAAATTTATAGAAGGTGGCAAAACGGCATTAACTGGTTCAGGCGAGAATATCAAGAAACAACTCAGACACTAGCAACTGGTCTTGTTCTAGTCTCCGCAAAAATCTTTTTACGAGGAGAATACTGTTTTTATTTGTATAGGAACGTCCAACCAACCTACTGACTGGTTGCACTTATAGTGAGTCTATAAATAGCTAAATCCTTTTTTATTGTCAGAATGTCAAATATAGCTCGAACAGAACAGCATGCCCGAATAGGCCCGGGACCTCTTGAAACTGGCCCAGATGGTCTCATATCACATTGCATCGCCCATGTTCTTTATCAGCAGGCGCCTGCTGACGATATTGTTTGGGAGGTTAGTGTTAACTTTAGCCCTAATATTATTCGTCCTACCACATGTGTCTGCGTATCTGTCTGCGCAGCCGATATATCGGATCCTAAAAGACCTATTCCTTTGACTGTAGAAGAGGAAGACGTAGTTCCTCGGATTCTTAGTGTCACATGCTTAACGGATAAGCTTGTTATTCGTGGAAGCATTGCAGGTTCACCACAATGTCAAGATTTGATGTTAAACATGATGATTCGTAATAGAAACTAGAGCTCGGTACGCGTGTATGTGCCAACGTTTCTTTTCGATAGCTATACTATCGAAATCACGACCGTGGTGGCAAGACCTGCCCTCATATAGACCGATTTGATGAATTGTGGAAAGCAGTGGCAATTCGTATGGGCCGAGGTGCAAGCGTTTCGTTGTAGAAGAGACTGTCTCTCCAGTTCAAGACCAGTTAATCACAAATTAATACGCAATATGCTAAGTTCCCGATTCATTTAAATGAATTAGTAAGAAGTGTAAGAGTCTACAAATGAATTAATAAGAAGCCTAGTATACTCCAATACAGAACATGCATAGACACATTAAGACACACCGTATGTCTGCACGCGACCCGCCTTGCGGGAAGAATAGCAAGCTTTGTCCTTTTATATGCTCCACCATAGTAGCACATGCGATACACACACATCCCCTAGGGTATCTTTCTCGCATACTTTGACCTAATTCCCAACCAACAAAGGGTTTTTCACGAAAAATAGACCCCCACTATGGTGTATGTGTAGCCGCATAGCCGCATATCTTTTTTCAGTTCATATGCACGCCCCATATACTGAGGTCAGCTCTACATGGCCGAATGTCATGAGCATCCCGGATGTCGCTGCATGTCAGTGATAGGGCTGCCATTACTGGAAGGAAAGCAAAGCTTCTCTTAGTCCTTGTTGAAAATGCAAAGCCCTTACCCACTTCCCTGGGTAGATGACCGTTGTGCAGGGCTCATGCAGGTCTTGAACTAATACCAACTAGATAGGAATCATATTCAAATACCAACAGCTTCTAGCAGCCGAATGTTATTTTTTCACTCGTTTATCCGGCGGCCCGTATTCCTCTATTGAATACTGTACCAAC
>JASHSN010000251.1 GCA_030038695.1 Nitrososphaeraceae archaeon | reverse complement strand
TCTTTAAGGCTATCTACTTTCGATTGCAAGGTTTCTACTTGATTATTTTTGACAAGGTCCAATACATTAATTATATCTTGTTTTTCCATTCCTAGGTCTTTTACCATTTTGTGTAATCTTAATAGGTCATGAACATCATACTTAGCTTCCTCATATATCTGGGCTAGTCTGTGCATTCCATCGAGTTCCCAATATTCTTGATAAATTGTTCGTACTTGATCAACCGGTAAATCTAATGCAATTGATACTTCAACAGGTGATTCGAGTTCTGAAAACAGTTTAATAGCCTGGGTAGTCTTCGATTTTGATTTAATATCATCAACTTCTAATGGATCTTTCTCTCCACCTGATTCCAACTTTAACTTTTTTGTTATAGCTCCAATATCTCTAAAGGACATATGTGTGAGCTTGGCAATTTCCCTTGTAGACTTATCCTCCTTGTAAAGTCGAATTACATACTCTTCCTTTTCTGCTCTGGTCATTTCTTGTAGCGAAGCCAACTATCTAATATAATATATAGTTCCTAATAGCTTTTTGCCTGTTTTCTGTTGCTACCACTTTATAGCCTATTGCTACCGCTACGTTTCTATCTGGATTGCGTTTGCTACCGCTTTATTGCCCATTGTTATCTCCGAGTTTTCACCTGCTTTCAACGGTTACCTTTGTTACCACAGGGATTAAACTGTGCGAGGACTATGCGTATTATACCCAGGTAGGGGGTGTGTGCCGAGTTGGATATGTATCGTAATCTTAAGGAGTACGATTTTCAATGAGCTTTGACAGTACCAGCGCAACCGAGATCAGCTGTGCCACATTTGACGCACAATCTCCTCAATGTTTCACCATATTTACTTTGAAGGGTATACCAATATTCCAGATTCTTTGCTCTACAGTTGTCGCAGATACCATCGGTCGATATGGATCTAACGTTTCCAACCTTCAATTCAAAGACTGTGTCTTTTGTAATAACAACTACATCAGCGTCAGGTAGCAGGGGTTCAACTAATTCATCCCACCCGCCCCTCCAACACGTAATGTCCCTCTCTCCCCTCATTAGAACGCGGCCATTAAGAAAATTAACAGAACGTTGCGCATCATCAGAAGACAGTGGTTGTGAGAAAGTCATTCTGACCTTCTCAGCTGGGACCTTCTTCGCCTTCTTTATGACCACTCTTTCTCCAATGTCCAAACCTGCATAATTTCTTGTCAAATTATCAAGTCTAATTATTCCTTTTCCATGATCCCTGTGATGGTGAAACATACATCTAGCCACCGTTCCTTTACGACCACTCTCACTCATGATTTCAGCAACGTTATCATCTCTCGTAGACCAATAGTATTTGAATTCCATGCCTAGAGAAAGTATCAAATCCTCATCGATGCGAGCTACTCTACGACCATAATCAGTACGATATCCGTTTTTTACCTTCAGCGTTGTCATCTAAACCTCTTCAAACACCCCAATATCTCGGCAGTATATATACTGGTGCATATTGGAATCTTAATGCTCTTACACACTGGTTGGTCTCCATTAATGCAGTTGTTGTCCAATTAGACCAGTATAGCCGAACCTGCCATATACTGGAGCCACATTATATTTGAAAGGTCTCTCTGAGTTTTCACCTGCTTTTTTTATAGATGATCTCCGTATGCGGCACTGTACTTACACCAGCCACAAATAGTAGTAATACCACAAATACACCACAGCTTTTTCTGTTGGCGCGCAAGTCATGCGACCAAACACCTAATTCACAAAAGGCGACATACCGCATTTTCCCTGCAAACAAATGAACAATCACTTACCCGCTAGCAGCCCAGCGACTGATTTCGTGAGTGTTTTCGCGAAAATTATAATCTCGCGCGATTCATCTACCGGAATTTGGTCGTATGGATTCTGAACGAACCTTTGTGGAGAAACTACCCTTGCTCACTTCCAGTAGTTTCAATGAAGCAGGAAGCCCACAGGCTTTAGCACGGAGTAGTTGATGGTCTCTATCGTTCAATAGTTCATCTCGTAACAGATCTAACTCCTCTTTCTTGGCATCTTTTTCGTCTCGCTTCTTCATTCCATATGCTTCTAGAATAGGCTCTATACAATTGAACAGTTCATCCTTATATTGTGCAATATTAAGTTCATACTTCTCCGGATGTATGGTTGCAGATCTCTTCTTGGCTTTAATCTTCCAATATCTATAGACGCGCTTACCTTGTGACTTGGATTGTGCTAGTTCGACATTTCTACAACAATCTTCTAGAATCTCGTAGTAAATCTGTCGGTCTACACCATTGTTCTTGTATTCATACAATGCTTTTGTCGCTTCTTTGGAGAATCTCAAATCGTTCATATCAACCTCTTTTCGTTCTAACTGTTCAAATGCTGACCTGATATACGATAGTACGGCATCTAATGGATTCCATATTCTTGAAGTTTCTGAACAGAATAGAAAGGATTCTTGAAACTCTCTGCTGATTAATTTTTGGCTAACTTCATCAAAGTAAGCAGGTTTATCACTCTTCATACCTGTTAACGTTTTCTGCTCAGATTTACCTTTCGATGTTATCCCAAAATACTGCTTCTTGTTTGATGTTAAGAAAAGAATCTTCCATATTTTATCAACTTCCAATTCGACACCAAATGCACGTGCCTCTGTAATTATAGCATCATTTTCAGTAGCGAGGTATATCGAATCAGTATCACCATAAAGCATCTTGTCTTTGCCGACAAAAGTTTCAAGTTTTTTAAGAGTGTATTGACCGTATGCCGTGATGAGCTCTGCAACTCGTGGATCCTGATATCCAAAATAACTATTGCCAAATAATCCATAGCCTGAATTCATCAAGATTTTGATGGCTTTTTCTTTTAATTTCTGACCTGATTTTTTATATCGTATCTTGAGTTGTACAAGATCTGCCATCAATTGAGAAAGTTGTCCTCTTCTCTTCTTACATATCCAATAATGCCATGGTCTTGGTTCCTTCTTCCTAGCCTTACTTTCTTTACCTGTCAAATACTTGTTAATCTCATACATGACTTCATCAGGAACTCGCGCACTCGCGTCATTACAACAGCAATCGCAATTAACTGTCTCTGTAGAAATATTATGGATATTAATCATTGTAGGATACATCGATACGACATCATAACTCACAGAGTCTAAATGATATCCTACTTGAGGATTTGCGACATAGCCACCTAGATATTTAACACCTGTCTTCTTCCCTTCCTTGCTGTAAGAGGTATTTTCTTCTATCCAACGTTGAACATTTGAAGGAACTCTTTGATAATTGATGGATAGTAACTTGCTTTCCCACCAACAACTAGGGTAGCCAACATTACAGGTATTGAAGAATGGTAACTTTATCTCTTGCGATATTTCGAACAGGATCTGTAACAGTTCAAAGTCATTTTTCTGTAACAACTCGTAACAGAGACGCGTATCGTTAATACAATATTCTAGTTGTTTATCTGTTGATAGAGATTCGATATTGATACCTGTTACACCCTCACTTTTACCTTTACCAATAATCGCTAGAGCAACAGCATTCAAATCTTTACCACGCCATGAAATATCAGTCTGTTTTAAAAATCCCTTTACCGTGTTGTTATCAAAGATTTTGTTTACATCGAGGAATTTGACCCTAGATTTGATACCGAAGAATCTGTCATTTAGACCTACGCTATTGCAACTTTGCTCTAGATGATACAGATCAGAATAGAAATCTCTGTATTCGTTAGTGAAAATTGAGTAACCTGCCAAGGTATCATATCGTAACATAACGTCACATACTGCCGACATAAACGCGTGTTTATCTGCAAAATGGTTAACATGTAACTTTTCTTCAACTCCTTTGCTATCAACTAGACAGAAAGCATAAACATACCCAACCGTTCCATTCGGGTTATCTAGATACCATTCACAATCAAATACCGCAAATTTACCAAGCTCTGGAACTTTACTAACTAACGAATCAGGTAATGATAATGGAATAAACTCTTGTCGTTTCTGCTCTTGCTTCTGCTGCTGTTGTTGTAAGTCATCAGAGGATGGTCCATCGTCAAGTCTTGGTTCAACGCCAGAAATCAACGGTAACTGAGGTAAATGGTGTTTAAATACTCCCATCCTTTCTTGAAGCAACAATTCAGCTTTTAGAATATTTTTTTCGTAGTGCGTATCGTTATCTGGTAGACTGATACCGTCATTGACATCATTAGGTAAATTGATATCGTCATCAGATGGTGGTTTATCATCGTTATTCCCTGAATAATAACGAATAGAATAACTTTTTTTGACTGCTGCAAAAACCGGGCTTAGAGCATTCTTTGTATCACTAGTGATATTATATTTATCACTAGTGATAGACCGATTTTTATCCTCTGATAAGTCATCTTTAGGCTCAACTTCAGGATTTGCGTCGTCTGAACCCGGATTTTCGCCGTCTGACAGCCATTTTTCCCTATCTTCTGAAGTGCGCATTTTGAAGCATTTTTCGGGTGTAAAAAAATATTCTTTTATGACCTCGGAAACTGAGATTTCTTTCTCGTTGTTGATTAATTGGTAGCGACCTCTACTATTAGGTCCAAATTCGCCATCTTTGATAGAATATCTTCTGGATTCACCATCTTGATGACTATAATCTCCGCCTAAATGACTCTTATCGGCGTTATCCCCTGAAAAGTCTGCTACGCCGTCGCCAGAAGGTGTTAGATCGTCGTCTTTTTGACGAATAGAATACTTTTTGAGACTATTTTCAATATCTCGTCGTATGAGAGAAGGTAACGACTCGGGGATTAACTCTGGATCATTATTGGGGTTGAATATTTCTAACCTAGCATCTGAGACGTCTTTAAATAGAGAGAAGATACCTTCTCTAGCGTCTTCAGAAGGAAAGTATATCCATGCTCTTCCATCTATGACGCTTTTTACTTTGTCGATAATGCCGTGATTTACTAGTGGGCAAATATACTTCTGGTCTATATCATGACTTGATAATTTACCTCTTCCTGCGTTCTTTATGCTTTTTATTAATTGCGTCGTTGTTAATCCAATATGATTTTCTGTAACAGTATAGTCTTTGCCATCTTTAGCCTGAGTTGTCTTTTCATTAGGTCCTGTAAGATTGTTAAAAGCTGGAAGAAAATAGTTGTTATACCAATCTACCATGTAAGGTCGTATGCTTGAAGCAACTTTCTCCATCAACTCCAAAGTCTCTCGTAAGTCTTTGAAGGTAGCAATAGGTCGATACTGACATGTCTCGGTATCCACTATTCGAGGTCTACTATCCATTTTTTCCTTGACGATAATCGCCAAATACTTTATCAATCGTTCCATTATCGTCATAGACCATGGATGGTCTTCAGATACCGGAATTGATCTGCTTATTGCTCTAGCCAATGGAATTGGAATATAGATACCTGAATCTTTTGAATTAAGATTTTTACTATGTATTTTGAGCTTGGCAATCAAAACTTTGACTATATGCCTGGCTTGTGCTACATCCTTTCTACTTACTACTAATTCATCATATTGTTCTGGAAGAGCTCCAGACTTTAATCCAATAAGGTCACATGCGTGTTGTATCTTGGCAGCACTTGTGTTAGGATTTACGTTAACAAATCTGCGATTCCTTTCAGCAAAACGCTCTCCCTTTGTATCATCGATTACTCGGGTTGTAAATATTCCAGGAAGACCTCTAATCCTGTTAAACTTGCTCCCTATCTGACCTGATGGTGATTTTTCAGCAAAGTAGTATTTTTGATCTCGTGGTGTATCTTGTGATATCAGGCTCATGAAAGCGTTGAGTAATGATTCCTGAGGAGTATCTAGAAAGATAATTATGGTGTTATCAAAAACAATTAGTTTCTCTGCACGACTTTTGATGTTTTTGATCTCGTCATCGATTTCCTTAATCTTCCATTCATTCTTATGGGTAGGTGGATAGCTATCTCTATCCTCTTTTGCGAGTTTAAATCGCTGCCATTCTAAAGCTTTGAGTATAGGTTTGATAGGTTCGACCTTTTCTTCACCCGTTTCATTGTCAAACTTACAGATAACATACTCTCCTGACTTATGATATAATGCCTTGTCAGAAGCGTGCGCAAATTCGAGTATGTATTTTCGAGGATAGAAACCTCCAACAAGAAGCAATATATACGATTTACCAGCGCCTGCATCTCTTGAATTAACAGTATGTGCTATTGGTAGCTTTGTAAAAGCACTATTATATCCGTGGAATAGTTGTCGTATTGAATTCTCATCATATGGTGCTTGCTTTTTCATAACTTGTATAACAAATTCAACGTTTTCTTCCGTCAGTTTCTCTTTTGCTAAACGTTCATCGTACTGCTCTTCGGTCTCTTCTTCTTTAGATCTTGTTAAAAGTATTTGCTCCATGTTTGCGGTCTGTTGCTGGTGTTCTTGTTCTGAAACACTATTCTGCTGTGACTGAACTGTTTTAGGAGAACGTAATCTAAGAGCCTTTACTAATAATGAAAATCTTTTCTCCCCAAAGGTTGAATCTCCATCTTTCAATCTAGCAAATGCTTCAATTAATCCACTTTTACCAACAATTGGCTGTCCATCGATTCCGCGTCTCCAAGTCTCTTCTACTTTTCTTAGACTGTTACTGATATCTTCAGGAGAATCTCCCGCTACCTCACCTAATTTTTGAATAAGGTTCTTGGTAGATACTAAGGTGACATAACGATAGAATAGATAACCGCTAATTGATAATACTGTATCGTGACGATGATGCACAATATAAGCAGGGCCTGCGCCTT
>JASHSN010000250.1 GCA_030038695.1 Nitrososphaeraceae archaeon | reverse complement strand
AGCCCCTTGTCAGCATGGTATTTAGGTGGAACTGACGAGGGCGGTACAGCAAGCAAGACAATTACGCTACCACCTACGTCCTAGCATCTTCCTTCCTACGACACAACAAAAGAAACGCCGTCATCGCTCAGAATGAATGTTGTACAAAGGTGTGTGTACTCTCCAATTCAGATAGGTAAGGAGCGACGACAATTAATTTCATGTCACAACTCCCTTAAGGTGAGCCTTAAGAGGCACGCAATGACATGTGATAGGACGAGGAGCTGGCCTATATGCTCCACCTGTCGTTACACCACGGCCACAATTGCCACTACAACGACGATACCTGCGATATCGCAAACTAACTTACCTTGCCTGTCCTGCTGTAGTCACGTCAATGTGCGCACTTGTTCTAGCCTTTCATCGAGAAACTTGTTATCCCCGATCATGCAGAAATATTTGACGTATCTCATAACTTCATCAGGCGTAGGGAAGACGTTGGGATGCCTCCACATCCGGCGTCTGAGTTCTACGATTTTTGACACAGTGTCTTCTGTCAAAGACATTCCTTTGTTGTTAGTCGTTGTTGGTGTTGCTGTTGCTGTTGTGTTGTTGTTCATTTGAGATAATTGATCTGTCAGTGTTTGTGTTTGGGGTGACGTTGGTGATGGTGAGGGTTGTTGCTGCCCTTGGTAGGAATAGTTATTGTTAGTGTTACGGTATTGTCCTTGCTGGTGTTGGAGCGAACCTCCATACCTATACCTAAAGTCTCCCATAGAGTCTGCAACTACAGCTCCTAGACGGATGGCGGGCAGGATATCTACCAGTAGTCCTACCAACGAGGTATTCGAGATATGGAACCGCCTCTCCTCCGTTGCTATGTATCTTTAAATTATTTCTTACGGAGCTATATCTTCGGGTGAAATGCTCCCCACAATTTACACATACATACATTGTTCTACCCATGTTTCCCTTAGAGTAGGACGGAGCTATAAGCATTCTAGCAGAGCACTACTCTAAGTAGTGTGGGTCCTTTATTGGCTCATCGGACATTGAGAAATTACCCCCTCTATCACCTGTATGTATAGCCGCATGAGGTAGCATAGCATAGTTGGGTGGGTCGTACGCGTGTACTAATCCGGCCAGGCCTGGTCAGGTAAGGCAAGACAGCCAACTACCATTACCACATACTAAACGAAAGAGCGCAATACGTTACGTTATGTTTATTTTGCTATTATGTAGGACAACTGGTTCCTTGAAGAAAGATCGGAAGTACTTCTTATGTTTGAAAGTGCTGCGGGATATGCTCGTACCGTATGAGATGCCTAGATAGATAGGCTAGGTTACGCAACCCGAACTAGGATGGTGGTAGTGGTAACAGCAGACAAAAATGATAAGTCTTGGTCCAATTGGAGAATGAGAGCATGGATACCATGAGTGGCGACAGTAAAACATAGGGTGTAATCTGTAGTATTCATAATTTCTTTTTCTTCTTCTCTTTCGGCGTCTTTAGGTACAACCTGAATGCCTCTTTGGCACATGCCGAATAGCGTCTTAGGGATACTCGTCAGGATCATACGTGCATTCACGCCCTACACAAAGGAGCAATTCGTAGATATCGCAGTCAAGACAATATACGAAATCTTTAGGCTTAGCATAGCTAGTACTCCTTTGATGTTCAACCTGCGGGTCGAGACATAACTGCCATGTATAAGGGCGAGGTCAAGACTGACCCTAGTTGAGCGGACATTCAAATACCATGTAAAAGGGTGAAAATAAGTCTCTGGAAGTTAATCCGGAAAGATGATGGACCTGAGGAGATTGAACTATACAATTCTGTATCGTACGAGCCAATGCGAAGGTGCGTTTGCTATTATCATCGATCCTAGTCTGCTATCGACCGATATCTTACACACACCTTTTGGTTTTTTCCGCTGTATTAAGAGGGTTTTTGTGCTATATTTCTCATTTTTCTTTCAAGTGTGTGCACGTGTTATGAATGGAAGCCCCGGTGCGAAATACAGTGGGGATCATATAGTGAGGCTTCGATATAGTCGCAGTCTAGATTGCTAGCACACTTCTGTGACCATGCAGCCTATCTATTAATGATAGATTGTATTTCATTTGTATTTATTCAGTTGTCCTTCTTCCTCTATATCATAAATCCTTTTTATCTTCTATAATACTCCTATAGATGATGTGCGATCAGGGCAAATTGATCTCGATTCCTGGCCTGTATGTTGTATAGTGATTGGTCACCTGTTCATGCCATCTCTATCCTACTTTGACGTGGGCTAACCGGTGCAAATCTGATATCCCAATATCTTTCCAGTTTGCGACATTCTAAGCACAGATAGCTCATGAAACGAATCACGAGCGGCGGATTCCAGGAGCTGTCTATCATGTGACATCTCAAACCAATTATAAAAATGTGAAATTCTATTTACTTACGATTAGGAAATCTCATTATATCATCTCATGTTAGAGTTAATCAGGAATAATCAGATAACGAAAAGCTTAAACTTACTCATAAGGAAGTTTAACCAAGTTCGTATAAAGGATATCACTGCAATGGTCACCGTATGTATCTATTAACAAGAACGCCGGCAATCTACCTCATAGTCGCGGTAGCAGCGGTAGCACTAACAGTCTCAGCATCGACCACGGCTCCCGTATACGCTGCACATCATAGCCATGAAAGTAGCGAGAGCACCCTATTGAAAGCTATAGGAGGTCAACCGTCAGGCTATGAAAATGCACAGGTCATTCCTGTAGATGATCAGGCTAATGGTCCTCTAATGGCAGCAGATCAGGGATCTGGAAACGACAATAATCCGGTAGGAGATCAAGCATATGGTCCTACAGCAGCAAATCAAGCATATGGTCCTACAGCAGCAAATCAAGCATATGGTCCTACAGCAGCAAATCAAGCATATGGTCCTACAGCAGCAGATCAAGCATATGGTCCTACAGCAGCAAATCAAGCATATGGTCCTACAGCAGCAGATCAAGCATATGGTCCTACAGCAGCAGATCAAGCATATGGTCCTACAGCAGCAGATCAAGCATATGGTCCTACAGCAGCAAATCAAGCATATGGTCCTACAGCAGCAAATCAAGCATATGGAAATGGAATTAATCCGCTAGCTGATCAAATGAACGGTGACAGTAGTGGCTACTCAGGCCCAACTTCAATGCATGCTGATTACCATCATCACCACGGTCACATGTCAACTCTGGGAGTAGTCGCTGACGCCTGGTAGAACAATTTCAAACCCAATTCATTTTTTTTAAATAACCCTAGTGCGAAGCAACTTTTTTCGACATGAGAAATAGCAATATATGGCATGTAGTTCATATTTACCTGAATAAAGGAGAAGGAAATAATCTAGTAAACGCTATCGCTGTTGTCATATTTAAACATTAGTATCGGCACGAAGGATCTCCTTAATTCTGTTGTAAATATTTATGAAAAGTTGATATATCGCAATGAGAAGTTGACTTCAGAATGGATATTGAAGACCTACTTATGGGTGAAATACACAGACAGTGTATTTTTGCACTTATGGCTTATGATGGTTTAACAAAATCTTTAGAATTGACGAAGCAGACGGATACGGACAAGTTAGATCGTTTATGGTATTCTGTTCAAGCATTCATGGTAGCTGTTGCGAATGTTTCAAAAATTCTTTGGCCATATGCTCCTTTTGGTTCTGAACTGCCCGCAGAGACATCTACTCGCAGAGAACTGCTTAGAAATTTGCTCTCTCTTGAAGAATCATCACCACTCAAACCAAGAAAATTTAGAAACTACTTTGAGCGCTATGACTTTGAGATAGAAGAATGGGCGGCAAAATCGAAAGATCGCATGCTTGTCGATTCCAACATTGGTCCTTTAGATCTTAGTCCAAGCATCACTCCAGGTCCAGTAGCGTATATGCGCAATTTCGATCCAGTAAAATACACACTAATTTTTAGGGACGAGGAATTTCAAATTCGAGAAGTAGTCAAGGCAATAAACGATTTGGTCCAGAAAATCAAAGGAAACTATTCATAGGCATCTTTTGTTGATGTCATAGATCCGATAGCCGTTCTTGCAATAATAGATTTGAGGTTAAATAAAAGTACTCCACTTTTATTTTATTTCATATTATTTATCTCTACAGTAGAAAAATACAGAGCATCATTTCTTAAGATAGGGATAGCTGCAATCCCTACCCAATATAATGAGGTGATAGTCAGTAGTCAATAACATAAATCCGTCTCGACTTCCATTCTAAATTTCTCAATTGGCCATTTATCGCTCGAATATTACAACGTTACCACAAAGAAGATGAGTCTGTGTATTACTAGTCCAGATAGTCAGCGCAAAAATATGCTTGTGGCTCACTTCCTCGGCTCGTTACTAGGAAAAAGACCCGTCAGGGAAAACCGCCAAACGGTAGTTCAATAGACCCTGTGACTCCCCCTGTATTAGAAGAGGTGCTGCTGCCTGTATTAGAAGAAGTGCCACCGGCATTGATGCATGAGCCTTGGATCCCAGAGTTTCCGCCAGCAGTTTCACATTCTGTCTTTTGATCAATGTTGTTTGATTGTGAGATCCCTCCATCGTCGCGCGTACTACCTCTTACACCGCCAATGCCGCCTGTATTAGTTGTACCGATATTCGCAGTGTTTGTGCATGAAGCTTCGATTGGCGAATTCCCACCTGCAGTTTCACATATTGCCTCTTGATTAATGTTCGTTGGTTGCGAGATCCCAGCATCGTCGCGCGTACTACCTCTTACACCGCCAATGCCGCCTGTATTGGAACTATGAGTGGTCGCCGCGTTTGTACATGAAGCTTCGATTGGCGAATTCCCACCTGCAGTTACGCACTCTGTATTTTGATTAATCTTTGTTGGTTGTTCAATCGCCCGTTTTCCCTTAGAGAAACTATAAGCATGTACTAGGTGCCCGGTTTCTACTGTACCTCCTACCACCAATAAACTAGCAAGTAATACCATTGCAACTAAAGCAGTCACCCGTCTCTGCTCCATTTTAATCCACGTCATTTTGTAGTTCATTTCCTGAGGCAATCACTCCACTACATTATGCTATATGTGCGGTGCTTCACATCAAGTGCTAAGAATATAGTAGAATCTGTCAATAGATTTGAAGTATAATAAATTCATTAGAAACATTATGGTAACACGGTTCCATGAGCAATTCCCTGTGCATTTATGGACAATATTTATAGAAGCGATTGAGCGTATACTAGGTTAGGTAATATTAAAAACAAACATGTTAAGTATAGAAATCCTGAAGAAATGGATAATACATATAAGATAGAAATTGCAATTTCGACAAGGAAAATATTGACCTAGCAATTTTCGTGGAAATAGACACACTTACATCTATTCTAGAAGAGTTGGAATGAAATATCTTTCATTACAAGAACTGAATCATTCCTCTTCGAGCAAAACTTTGATACATCTTTGGAAGAGTATGCATAAAATTAATGCTACTGTGAATGTGGTTGAAATTGCTACGACATCGCGATGGTGTTTTGTTAAACAGACTGCTCTAGAATAATCATACGTTATGTGACAGGAGTAACTTTGCTAGCGGACATAGAAAATACCATTACTTTCTACATCAATCTAAAGGAAATGTAATTTTAAGTCTAGGGCATATCATTTCCCAATCTAGTGAATAGAAGAATATTCCATAAGATACCAAGTCAGCTTCTTCCCTCCGAGCAATGCATTTCACTGGAACACCTCCGCTTGCCCTCGACCTTACTATAACGGTATCCTTGTGCTGCACAGTAGCTATTACCGGATGACCGTTTGCACTTTTACCCATTTTTCTCAACCGTTTTATCTCGCGAGCTTTCAGGCTAGAAATCTTGCTGCTTGATTTCACTTGTATTAGCCACTTCTCTGACCCTTGAGTTGCAATAAGATCTGCGGGTCCCCTGCTTCCGCGAGACAGCTGTACATCCCAGCCACAAACTCTGCTTCTCTACCAAATCTGCTCCACGAATAGGAAAGCAAACACCAGGAAATTGAATGTGATATAGCTATAATGCTTCCTCTCAAAAGTGATTAATATTCTGGTCAAGAAAATGTGATGTTGTCCACACTACATGCAGTAGGTTCAAATGATCTACTATTTTTTTGACAGCTCATATGATTTTAGAATATATCATAGGGGACTTTTCTGATTGGGAAGCCTTCTAAAGCGTAGAAACTATGTTATGTTATGAAGAAAATTTTGATGAAAGATTTTAGCTAATGAATATGGCTCGCCAAAAGAGACGCCAATGTTATTCACCAGCAGTCACCTGTTGACGATGTTGTTTTGGAGCTTAGTAGTCTTTGTGACAATTTATTGGCTCCAAGGGGGGCGGCGTCGAAGAGTTTATGTGGATCTGTAAGATCAAGGCCTCGAGAAAGGGTCAATTTGACCTTGTTCCTGCGAGTATTGGCCATAGAGATCAGCCTTCCCTTCCTAGATAATTGCGGGATCTGTCCGTACTTGGGACTAGAGAATATTAGAAAGTTAATATTTACAGCAGTGTTACCAGAATGGTCGATGGTATCGCGGTGGAGAGAATGGTAGATTTAGATGGGCTAACAGCCATAGTACCGTGTTATTAATAAAGAGAATGAAAATTAAGAATAGCTCGCAATCAAACGAACATTAAAGTCAAGCCCCAAAAGATATCAAGACTCGATAATGGTATGCAACGTGGTCAAAAATCCGACAATAGATTTCAAATAGACGATTAGCGTAGAAACAAATATGGAGCAGTCACAAATATGGAGTACAACTTACTCTGTTAAATGCGGATGGTGGGCTGGAAGAAAAATCCTAAAACTAGTGAAAAAGTATAACGCTCTTTCCACTTTCAGAACTGCATTTAATGAAGTTACATTCACTGTCAGAGAAGATGATAACAAGAAGGATGAGATATACAAACTCTTGTTACAAAATGATCCCAAAGAAATACACATGAAATCGGGTATGTTGTAAACGTGCTTGTATTTCTAATGGCGCTTATATTTTGGTAGTGGCTGATGTAAACTGGTTTGACAGGTGGGATGAAAACCTTCCATGAGAAAACCTTAACGAGTAAGTTTGAGTTCCATGAGGTAAACATGCCGTCGTTCGTTTCATGTAAACGCAATTTTTATACAATGATACAATAATACATCAAAACATTGTCTTCCTATTGGGTTTGAAAATCGCCCAAACCATTCTACGTCAGATTTTCGTATAAATAATACGCAATATCATTGCCATCTCCATTATCGTTATCGTGATATCGACCTTGTTAGCGGGCGTTTCAAAATGAAGGATCTATTTCGATATTTTTCAGAAGCAAGACCGTATTTCCAATTGCTTTTCTCCATATTATTGATAAATGTCAAAATGAGGCGTTCTAGCACGTGTAAAATTCGATCACCCTTTGCACGGGTTGCACGACGCGGGGCACCAGTAGCTCCGGTCTTTGTTAGCTCACTGAACCTCCAATATATCCTTACATCCCGTGGCAGGTTTGGAATTATTTTCTTGGGGGCATGCTTCATATCTACCAAATCTGGCCGGACGGACAACATTGCCGAGGTTTCAGCCTCACCGCCGTGACCCAAGCCTTTCCATTCCTCAAATAGATTGTCGGACTGGCCCACAATGGTCCACCATGACTCAAGGCATGCGATGACTACATTAGGATATCTGTCCTTTAGGGTCCTTGCAGATACCTCAATGGGGGCTATATTTCCATCGTGCCCATTCAATACTAGTATTCTGTTAATTTTGTTTTTGATAAGACTTGAACAGATATCTTCAATTGCCATAATCATTGTGGTCGGACGCCAGGTTAGTGTCATCTGGAAGTCGCTGTGATGTGAGCTAACTCCATACGGAAAAGGCGGCAGCACCAACACGTTCCTAGCACGAACGGCGATGCGTTTTGCCAATTCCACTGGAACAAAAACATCGGATCCAAAAGGCAGATGATCCCCGTGGTTCTCGCAGGCACCGAAAACAATTATTGCCACTGTTTCTTTGTTTACACTCTTTCTCAAATGCAATCCACTCATCTCTTCTAGATTACGAGATTTCTTATTGATCATTTCTAATTCGCGTTAATTATGGAAGTCAGCAGTTTAAATTTTTTCAGCTTTTCTGTCAAAATGGTAGTAGGTGGTTTAGGAAGTACAGTTCAATCACTATTTAAGAGTAGGACTCGGGATGTTTACTATGATAAGCGTGCACCAATATCTTCAGTCAGTTTATACCGTAGCGTCGTAGCCTTATCACGAAGTCCTTCCGAGGTGGTTTCTTTATTTCTCAACTCGTGGAGAAGACCATAAAAGGCATCTCTACTCCTTCGTGATAAAAAAAGGCCAATAGGCTATCCCAGCCCTTACAGTCAAGATTCAGTCATCATGTCTTCTTCTACCGAAGTATCGTCATCTAGTGCAGTTTTCGAATTGTAATTGCTGATGAACAAACACAAGATTAGATACAACACTGCCGCTTAATAGCGACACAAAGAAGGGTGACATTATGAGAGAAGTTACTATATTCCAAGGTTTGTTTCCTATTTTGTGTTTAATAACTGTAATCGGTCTAATTCTGCTGTCTACTATCTTTGTGTTGGCCAAAGTACAAAAGGATGTTGCTTCTGGAAATGATACTAATGTATACAATAAAGGTCTAGCCCTTTCTGACTTAGGAAACAATACTGGAGCTATAGTATATTACAATAAGGCATTAGCTATCAACCCACATGATATTAATGCATTAACTCACAAAGGCATAGCTCTTGACAATTTAGGAAACTATACTGGAGCTATAGTGTATTATGATAAAGCGTTGGTTATAGATCCAAATAGTGCCCTAGCATTAAATGGCAAAGGTCATGCGCTTAATGAGTTAGGTAATTACACACAAGCTATCCCATATTTAGATAAAGCGCTGGCTATAGACCCACATGATCTTAAGGCATTAGATAGCAAAGGTTGGTCTCTTGACAATTTAGGAAACTATAGTGGAGCTATAGTATATTATGATAAGGCATTGACTATAGACCCACATTTTGTTTATGCGTTGAATAACAAAGGCATAGCTCTTGACAATTTAGAAAACTATAGTGGATCTCTACTGTTTTTTGATAAATCATTGGCTATAGACCCACATGATATTAAGGCATTAGGTCACAAAGGTGCAGCTCTTGACAATTTAGGAAACCATACTGGATCTATAGTATATTATGATAAGGCATTGGCTGGGAAACCAAAGTATGTTTTTGCCTTAGATGGTAAAGGTACAGCTCTTGTCAAATCAGGGAGATATAAGGAAGCTATAATAGTTCTTGATAGGGCATTGACCATGAATCCAAAGAATGTTTTAGGATTATATGGTCAAGGTACAGCTCTTGTCAAATCAGGGAGATATAAGGAAGCTATAATAGTTCTTGATAGGGCATTGACTATAATCCAAAGAAGTGATAAGGGTTAAAATGGAATCCATCTTTGATAAACGCCGAATGCAAGCGATTCGATGTTGTTAAAATCAACCGCCGACTTTCTAGAGATAAAACATAAGTTTCATCCTTCGGGTCATATGTCCGTGAACCATCGCGTGTTCTCGAATTGGAGGATAGACTTAAGGAATGGTTGTCACGCAGGTTAACATAGATAGGTTGACTAAATTAGCACAATGGGTAGATCAAAATAATATAAGGGTAAATGTGGAAAAGACGTTTCCATTGGACGAAGCCGGTAATGCGCTCGATTACCTAAAAGATATACATCCAAGAGGCAAAATAGTCTTAACTGTCGAAGGATAACCTTGTTGTCGTCTTAACTGTAGCAGCCTATTCGGACCGAACTAGGAGATAACGTCTCACTAATATTTGCAGTTTTCGTCATGTCTTTTAGTCTACTGAAAATGAAATGGGTAGGGAAACAAGGAAAACAGTGTGAAAGCAAGCATGAATTAGCCCGTCGAAGTTTGACTTCTCTTTTGACCCGGTCTAACTTTTGCATCATGTTGTTGTTTATAGATTGGCATTCGCACAAGTATCAACGCGCATATCTAGCAATTTTTGAAATGTCTAAAACATGAAACAATATGTATGCTCATAACTGCCCAACTGATGATAAGCCAACTGTAACACTTCACACACCTCTGAACCCTAAGGAAGCCAGCAATTTCATGATTATTCGTGTAGCTGATATCTGGTCGTCTTATAAGGAATGGCAAAGCAGAGGAGCTGAATTCATTACAGAACCAAAGGACCATGGTATTGAGATTCGCTGTTATATGCCCTGATGGCTATCTCATCGAGGTTGGACAAACAACCGGTGGGCTGAAAGATATCAAAATGGATTGAACTAATTAATTTTTCCTTTGACAAGATCCTTTTATCAAAGCAAAGACCGGCATGTTATTGTTTGCTGTAAAATTCGATGCCTCGCCTTCGGCTGCTCTCTGTTGGGATGGACCTAGACGGAAAGGATTTGCAGAGTTGGGATTGTCAAATAGAAGAGCTGCGTTTAGCCCATTGACAGAAGGCGTATGCGGATTAACTACAAATTTAGATCCGTCAACCCTATTCGAAGCATTGGGATAGGTAGCAAAGTGATGATCAAAAGAGACATTCTCTTGGAATATAACCACTAGAGCTTTATAGGTGTAGATGTTGTAGGAGTAAAAGAATTACCAGTAGCTGTTCCCGCGAAAGATATCACAGACGTCAAGAATCCGGACAGTAGCATGAATGGTATCAGCGCACCGTCTATATTTTATTACGGCAAGACTAAATTTTAATATGAATACACAGCAGTTACGTGATGTAGTGAATAATAATTTTCAATCTTCATCAATAG
>JASHSN010000249.1 GCA_030038695.1 Nitrososphaeraceae archaeon | reverse complement strand
TCACAATTATTGTTCATACATTGATAAATAACTTGATGAGAACGTGAGCTATGAACCTCAGCCTGCAAATCTAACACAGTTTGAGCAATAAAAAGTATCCCCTAGTTCCTCTCTATGAAGCATCGTAAGGTATAGACGAGCTTTTGTGAATCTTGTGAATTCGCACATCTAGCAATGAATTGTTCCACTCGTTCTTCATCTGCGTCTGATTGTCTCCTTTGCAACATAGAAAGCTGCCTCTAGAAACGAAGAATTGCCAACCATGTCGAGAATTGTTGTTGATGATAGACGGACAAATAGCAGAGGTTAGGTTAGACGAAATAAGGGAACATATCAAAATGTTACACGAAAAGGTTGTCACTTTTAACAATTTGTCATAGCTGCTCGATTGACGAGATCGTCATGTCTAGAATTGCAAACGCACTTTTAAACCTGTGAATGATATCATAGCGGATAAAGTGTAGTATACGGGTAGGTAGGGTCACTGAAGTTTGGAAGTAGGGAAGGAAAGACATACGCGACGTCGTAAGTCTCGGGCAGTTAATCCAGAAACGTGATGGGCCTGAGGAGATTGAAGGACTAGTAAAAACTTTCGCTAAGAATGCTATGCTAGTTGACTTGCAGGTTTACCAGTACCTTACTGTAAGCCATAAAGGATAAGTATTATGTATATTGTCGATGTTGTCAATGTATAAACAAGATTCAAACAAATTATCGCGTGTCACCACTACCACAACATGTGATAATAAGAACATACACACCATGATGGAAAAAATGAGCACCAGAGCGGCCGCGCTAGAATATGACGAAGAGAGGATTAGCGCTGTTGCTCCAGACAAATTAATAGAACAACGTAAGGAGGAAATATAATTGTCTGGGCTAAACTTAAAGAAAGGTGGGTTATCAACACCAACAGCAAGTGTGTGGGGTAGTAGATTTATTATATCAGCTATAATCCAAGGTGCAATTATCACATTATTAACTTTACTGAGTGTCGCAGCTCAGTTGTTCTTGTCTTCTTCTACTAATATCATCATGTATCTTTCACTTTCATTTCTTGGAGCGTCTAAATGGGTATTCTTTGGGTTTATTGTATATTTAATATTGACTGTCGCAATTGCAGTAACGGCAGTCTTCTATAATCACCTTGAAACTCATATGAGAAAGAAAATCGGCGGATTTAGGACCATACTGGCATGGACTCATCTGTTGGGTATGAATGTAGGCGGTACTGCTCTAGCGATAACAATGATATTTGCAGGATTGAAGGGTTCTGGAATACTTGGTGTGATTACTAGTGGAGGCAGTGCTTCTGCTGTTTCAAACGATGGTGTCCTGGTGCAGTTTATCCCGCCTATAGCTACGTTTGCTGCAATACTCGCGATAGGAGTTATTACAGGTGGTATAGCTTTCATCTCAACATATTTACAAAAAAATCCGTTACCAACAGAATAACTGCTACTATTTGAAGACAACACAAAAACTAATACCAGTAGAAGAACAACCAAAAGAATCGAACAGACATGTGGAAAATAAGCGTATAATATTAACATCATTGGTTCTGATATCGCAATACCAGATGAAAGCAATATCAGATGACAGCGAAAAATCATTGAATGAATACATGGAAGCCAAAGGAAAGGCTAGTCATGATATATTTTGAATCTCAAGCGGTAGATATTCACATCCTCTTGGCAATTTCCGCAGCAGTTTTCTTATGAATTGGAGTAGGATTTCTTGGATGACGCGGTTAGCATCACGTTAGACGTCGCGCCATCGCAGCACGTTGATAAAAGTTATACATATATGTCTAGAGATAAGAGACAGTTACCATTATGAAAATAACTGCTGAAACTGAAATAGTATAATAAGAACTATGGTAACTGATTTGGAAGCTTACGATTCGATCTTTTTCAAACGATAACCTGATAGATTATGATATTGTTTATATATGGAATATTTCTCATCAATTTGCAGGTTTACCAGTACCTTACTGTAAGCCATAAAGGATAAGTATTATGTATATTGTCGATGTTGTCAATGTATAAACAAGATTCGAACAAATTATCGCGTGTCACCACTACCACAACATGTGATAATAAGAACATACACATGATGAAAAAAATGAGCACCGCTGCTTTTTTAATAGCAGCGATTGCTTTAATTTCATCGTCTGCATTAGCAAGTACGCATAGTATTAGCGTATTTGCCGCAGGCTCAACCAACAACAGTAGTAATATAACTGGTATCAATTATACAAAGACAGTAAATCATATGTTAGTCCAAAATCTAACAAAGACGAATGTACCAGTAACATTGCCTCTAACACGAGGATATGTTAATGGCTTTGAGGTATTCTATATATCAACAGAAGCTTCAGATAAAGGACTAGCAGATCACCTGACAAACTTTACTCACTCAAGAGTATCATTTGCACCAGCGTTAAAGAATGCACCACCGCAATCACTTGCAAATATCTATGTTTTTCAGAATGGCATTAAAGGTATCGGACCTTTAGGTTTTCAACCTAACGTAGCTGATTC
>JASHSN010000248.1 GCA_030038695.1 Nitrososphaeraceae archaeon | reverse complement strand
TTTTATTCACACATTCTTCTTACTTAAAGTAAACCATTTTACTAGATCTAGTCACCTATTATGAGTGACAGTGGTTGAATACTGTGCCAAATAACCAATAGGCGGACTGAGCAAACCAATGGGCTCATGAGATAGTTAAGTTTTATTTATGTGAATGTCTTCCTATGGAATGTCTTGCAGGCTCGTGATTTGTTTGATCAAGACAAAAAGTCTTAAAGTAATTTACGATATTCTACCTTTTTTACAGATTTTCTAAATTCAATAAGCTCATCAATCGTAGGACTTCCCCTGGTCTCTTCTTTTGTCACTTTTAACGCACCAGACAGATTAGCTAGAAATATCGATTCAAGATCGTCTTTTCCTAAAATTTTCATCGCACAAAAAGTGCCAATGAATGCGTCACCGGCACCAACTGTGTTCACCTTTCTTAAGCCTCTTTCTACTAGATCTGCAGTTGGTACTGAAATCACATCTCCATTGTTTCCAAAAATACAGCCTTTTTCCCCTCTAGTTACTATTACTCCCAGATTATTTTTCTTCAGGGACAGTCTGTTACATCCAGATAAGGAATCACAAATGCCTGATATCAAGGAACACTCAGACTCATTTAAGATCAGAAAATTGACGTTATCTATAATATCCATGATATTTTCGATTCCGGATGAGGATAGTAAACCTGGTGCCCATACCACTATTTTTTGATTCGCTGCACTCATAACAATTAATTTCTTGGCTACTTCTATTGGTGGGTCAACAACAGTCACAAGTGGTGCTTCCCCAATATTGGTTAACATATTTTTTGACTCGAGTGTTCTATCGTTCAGGATATCATTTGCCTGTCTGAACGTCATCACAGCATTTCTACCCTCTGAATCAACGATGATATATGCTTGACCAGAAGGAACTCTAGCAAATTGAATGAGATCAGTTAAGATGCCTTCATTTCTTAATACTTCTAGCTGTTTGTCTGCTATAAAATCTGAACCTAGTGCCCCGAATAATGCCACTTTGTCCCTCCCAAGAATTCTCGATGATGCCACGGCCACATTTGCGCCTTTTCCTCCAGGGATATCGATTACCCTTTCAACATTGACTTCCTCTCCTTCTTTTGGAAATCTCTTTACAAATATGGTTTTATCCCAATTTATGACACCTGTAACGATATGACTGATAGTCATTTGATATCTCTAATGTAAAAAATTTAATATGTTTTTGTCGTGTTGCATTTATGAAGCACTACACTATATCACATTTTACACTTTCACAGAATCGTTATGGTGTATTATTCTCATAGATCGATGTTGACGGGCAAAGTAAGCATTAGACTTTTTCAACCTCAAACTCGGGAAACTCTTTCAACGATCAGAATTAGATCCATGGTCATTGTATATTTATGCCATGAAGGCACCGATGACTAGGGACATAATGAAATTTTTATATCAGTCATCATGTGATTAGGATCTAGCAATTATGCAACTCGGTTCTGAAAAGAATAAGTCAATGAATGTCTTCATTATTACATTTTATCTCTCGGCCACGGTTATGCTATTTATTTGCTTCTTCGGACTTTATATAAGCGTTGTAGAATATCTGAAGACTGGTAGAATAGTCATTGGTGAAGTATTAGTCAATACTGAATTTCCCTTACACAGTCATGTTAAGCTTGTAACATATCTGATGATTGCTTCTGTATTGTCATGGTTTTGTGTTACTAAATTCACAGGAGACAAAGTGAAAAATATCCCTCAGTCAATTAAATCTCCTTTACAACTGGTTATGCTTGCTATTGCAGTGATTGCTATATATGAATTCACTTACAATTTTTTCTTATGGAATTCTTTTGCAACAGCCAACTTAGTAAAAGGAGTATATAAGCTGGATAGCATAAGCGTACCATATCCTGATCCCAAGACACCATGGAATCTTATATTTGCAACACAAATGACTCTAGCTGCATTTCTTATTTCCGCACACGGATTTTATCTGATATCAAAAAGTAAACTAAGAGAGATCCAGCACGGCATTTTCAAACTCTAGAGTTCTCAAACTCTAGAGACAATGTCCACTCCCCTTATTATGATCAAGGCTAGCTCATTTACATAAGATACACCTGACGTGATGGTAGCATAGACTTGAGGAGTCATCTTGTGAACCTGTTCATAATAGTTATATAATCTACCACCTACTACCATCCTTTTTAGATTTAATTTTATGACAAGTTTCTTCCTTGCCATGTACAGCATCGTCCCTATACCTTGACCTTGAAATTTTGGATGTGTTGAAATATCGGCTCCATATAGAGTATCTCCCATAGGATCGTGATTGTCAAACATTCCGTATCCTGTAATTTCATGCCATGTGTGCTCCCTGTATGACGGTTTTAAGGAAATTATCAAACTAATCTAATCTCTGAAAAGAAATGTGGTCCGATGATCCTAGCTGAAAGTTATCTCCACTATGCTATTATGAATGGTGCTATTTCAATTCCAAGAGAGTTTGATGATAGCTTTTAAACTATTCTTTATCAAATGCCACTTCACATATGTGAAATTCTGGAATTCTATCATGGAGATCGCTGTTTGCCAAGGTACTTTGGGTTAAGACTAGGTTTTCAGTTTAATTACTGTACACAATTCGTTAACAATTTATAATCATGTAGCAATTTTCTATGAGATTGAAATTCAGGATCTATAGTCCCAACAATCTTCCAAAATCCCTTTGAGTGATTGAGCTCTATTAGATGAGCGAGTTCATGAATAATTATATAATCTATTAGTTCGATAGGTAGCGAAGCTAAAAGCAAATTAAAGTTTAGATTTCCATTTTTGGAACAACTACCCCACCTTGAATGTTGGTGTTTTATTGTGACTTTTTTACACGGGGGCAATTCCGGATTCATTGCCCTAATCTGAGTAAGACGTTTCGATACTATCTTGCTAGTTTGTGAGGAATACCATTTAATGACATCATCCTTATATCTACGCCTATCTTTGACATGAAAAGTTATAGTTGTCAAGTTATCTGAAACTATTACAGAAGTTGCCACATCCTTAGTTATTTTAAGATTGTATCTTTTGCCTAGAAAGGAAATTGTGTTTAAATTTAGATTCTCTTCGCCGTATTCATTTCGTAACTTCTCATAGTATTCAGATGTTTGTAGAATCCATTCTTTTTTTATGTCTAAGAATTCCATTACTTCATTCTCGTAATAAATCATAGGAACCACGACATGAATTCCAAAGATATTTGCTTTCAAACGTAGACGCTTTGCT
>JASHSN010000031.1 GCA_030038695.1 Nitrososphaeraceae archaeon | reverse complement strand
TTCTCTTGCGTGATGGCAGCAACGATACAATCCTATCCCATAATACATCAGGTATTTCGTACGCGGATTCAACACCTGTGAGTTCAGATATCACTACGAATAACAAGATGGGTTAGGTTTGGCTTAGCTTTATCGTTCAGATATAGTAAGTCTAGAACTCAACAAATATCAACTGATTTTCGGATGGCCTCTTAATGGTTTAGGAAACCATACTGGTGCCATGAACCTATAGTTATGATTCGTTGAGTCTTCTTAATCATTACGCCTACCAAAGAATAACTGGCTTTGTCCGTGCTGCTATTGCTACGCACTTAAAGTACCAGGCTAATTCTTCATGAGACACCTGACACAACACCACTATACATATTAGTGATATATATCGTACCACTAAGCTATATACTTATCGGTTTACCGAGGCATGCGGTCACTGGACGAACGGTAAAAACACGAACTTGGCATGGATAGTTTCAGGTCTCTAGACCGTATATTTTACTGCGGGTCAGTATAGTTGGTTCGCGAAATTAAATCTGACAAATCTATCTGAAAGAATGTTTTAAGTATTCCCAGATACGAGTGTACAGGTGGAGGAATTTCTTGTTCGCAAGCAATTCCTGTATTCCATGCGTTTATCCATATCACCATACTTTGAAACATATTCACAAATCTCCTGTATTCTCCTGGAACGATCCCCAATTCATCAATATAATTCTCGGCCATAAGCCATGAACCAACAAAGTCAATGCATGGCCTTCCAAAAATTACCTCAATTTGCTCTTGCATATTCTTTGCATATTCGAATGGTTTCTGAAATACAAAAAACGGAAACTTTACCTTTGTTGGTAGCATGAGATCAAGAGGGGATAGTATTGTAATTATTCTTGCACCGTTTTTCAATTCCTTTCGAAATCTGTTTACCATCGGCTTGATTACTTTAGGATCCGTGAACCAGAAAAACAAAACAGTTGCATCAGAAATTGCTGCTTTTCTAATATCCCCAATAATTATCTCGACATTACTCATGGAAATTACTCTTTTACGTGCCTCTATTGCAACTTTTCTTCTAATCTCTATACCTACGGATCTTTTTACTTTAAATTCCTTGGCTGCTATTGTAACTGCGCTGCTATTTCCACATCCTAAATCGTAGAATATGTCCGAACTTCGAAGGCCTGCAATTCTAAATAATTTCCTTAATACATTATCGGGGATTAAAATATCCTCGCCTTTTAGCACCGATTGGGGCAGGGATGACAAGAATTCCTTTGTTTTCAACGGTCTCACTTACATCTTATACCTTAGCTTATATTATCTACCTTATATGAATGGGCATCTTTATATTATCTACCTTAACTAATACCGCTTGTTTCCGATTTATTTAGTTATATGAAATGAATTGTGCATCCTCTGAAGGGTCGGTAAGTAATAGGAAAATCTCGTTGGTTCTGCATTATAATTTATTGTTAAAATCAGTATTGCCTCAGTATAGGTCCGTCCCTCTAATAATATACTATCGCCATTATTATCAATACCTAATGCACAATTTTATTGTTGTATGATATGCTATTTGCATGTTCCGAAGCTATCGTGCTGCTTCAGGAGCATTGAGATAGTTGACGTATTTCTATGACACCACAAGATAGGGTTAGATGACCAAATCACTCACAATAGACGAATATGTTGGATTGAGCTGATGATAGATAACTGGAATGAACTGCTATTTACTATCTTTGGCGATAATGAATAACCTAAGAACCATTCAAAGTCAACATTTTTTAACGTATTAAGGTGTAATAAAATAGTTGAATTTGCCCTAGTGTTAAATCTAACCTGTTAATGCGTTTAACTATACCTTTTTCGTATAGTTACCAGGAATTATCTTCACCTTTTAACACTGATTGGGGCAGCGATGACAAGAATTCTTTTGTTTTCAATATCCTATCCACCGAATAGGTCAATAGCATTTATGGGTCGATAATAACTTTCCCTATCTATTCATGTTACCTATTCTAATCGCACAATTGATCGTCAAAAGAAAAAACCCTATTTTGTTAAAGTCATTGCACAAGATATAGTGCTGGCACAACCATCAGTAATAAGTTTTTTAGATGAATCACAAATCTTTAACTTTTACTAAAACAGATACGAGAAATGATTAATGATGTCCCTAATACAAAGATCGCAGAGTCTGGTCTTACATAAATCTGACATGTTCGAATAAAGTTGGTACATTCGATCTTTATGATCATTGAAGTCGCTAAAATAAATTTATTAAAAAGAGTCACTAAATCTGACTTAATTCTTCGAGTTTGTAGCCTTTCTCAGTGTTACGGCGTACGAGGCGAAGCGACTACCATCTAAAAAATATAAACGCGCTGCACATTAATTTGTCGGTAGTACATACTTCATGTGACGCATTCAAGCGTAGCCAGATTTCGTCAACAGTACTTCTGTATTCCACTATTTATATGGGGTCAGACTAGTTATTTATTTAGAAGCGGATATTTCGATTTAGTTGGTTTATGGTTTCTACATATTATTGGTACAAGTGTATGTTGTACTAGTAGATGCATAATTAGACATCTTGTTTAAAAATATCCTTGTTTGGGTCAATTGATTGTTATATTAAGATCCGATAAATTGTACCCTATATTTTATAGTAAGAATATTATAACTTCCATTTAAGAAATTGAAGTACAGATGCAGTGTGGATATTATAGCCAAAATATTAGATGCAGCTCTTTGTGGGGAAACCAAGTCAAAAATAATGATGCAAGCACATCTCAATCATGTGCAAATTAAACGATATATCCCTCATATACTTTCTGAACAGCTTATGGAGAAAAGAAATAATCCAAAGGACTCTTCTTTTTTGTATGCAACAACGGAAAAAGGGCGTATTTTCTTACAAAAATATGAGAAAGTACAATTAAATTAAATAGAATAAAAATGCGCGTCATCCGATTTGACTTTGTCTTGTGAAATTCAGAAGTCTCACCGTTATTTCTATAAAATAAACATTTCCGTCGAATTTTCTTGCCATGTTGCTCATGATCGCTTAGTTATAGATGGTTATGGTCACTTCTTAGTATAGCAACACAGCGGCTGAGTCGTAACATTATAGGCAATATCATTCTAAGGGAACGTATTCTGTTCATCAATTCTAATTCATGATGCTCTGGATAGCTATTTGCATCATAATGTAGTACTCTCTAATGTGTTCGTGGTTGCCTGAATAGTTCTCTTGAATGGTTTCAACCTAAGTTCCGAGCGGAAATTTGTCTTCAGACTTTGTGTTACCATGCATGTTTATCTATCCAACAAAAACGATAAAGCGATTTTCATTGATGTTGTTCATAAAACGACGGGACCTCTACCAACGCCAACGTATATCTATCAAAAACTGATAAGTGTTCTGGAAAATTTTTACAGGGGCTTTTGTGTGATTGCTTATTTTCAAAGTTTGACACAATTTGTATGACGGTGGAGTTGTATTCGAAGCAATTCGGAGGGCGCCACCTTACAAAAGAGGAGTGGGAGAAGCTCGAATTAATGTTGAAACAGATGAAATCTTACGATGGTGAGGATGCTGACTAATTCGTGGATATTCTACCGCCACAACTGTTGATGAATAGATAGCACTCACTATCCAACCACAACAGGTGGCTTGTTTATTATACCCGATCTCTACTCATCATATCGTGAAATTCAGCATCTGTCATACTATTCTTGCTTTTTACCCACTCTTCGACATCTTTACCTACTAAATATCTTAGATTTAGATTCGGAGTATTAATAGCTGTAAGTGCAGTTTTTGCTATGAGAGCAGACTCAGATCCATTCTGGAAAAACTAACTAGAGGCAGCTGCGCGTTTTTGCATCATTTGATGGATGCCAACGCTTTTTCAGTTATTGCGGGGACTAGAAATATCATTCCTACAAGTACGAATATGACTGATTATTATCATTGTCCCTTATAGTCCATTTTAAGACCTAACACGTGAGTACTACCTCCCACGCAAACTATACACGTCATCTATCGACTAATGCAGAGCTAGAAGCATCTATGTCGCAATTTTTTGACTTATTTCATCATTTGCCTTCCAATTTATACGTAAACGCTGCATTCTGTCCACTGCCTGCGGTACAAGTTCCGCCTATACTGCCGCCTACGTTGCATTTATTAGATCCTACCACAGGATTGTCAAAAGATAAGATAGCCGTATCTTGTCCAATTTTGTATGTAACTGATCCTTTTTCATCCCCGGGTTGCGGGTTTCCTACAGTTGACCACGTGACAAATGTTCCTTCTTTTGTTGGTTCAGAGACCCATTTTCCTTTATCTAGGTGCTGGGCGGACCAAATAAATTGGCATGGACGGGATTGTCCTGGAGGGCCACACACTCCACTCGCGGTTGCGTGGACAGTTGCCAGCGCTTTCCCAGTTGTTGCAGGAACAAGAAACATCATTCCCACAAGTACGAATATGGCTGCTAACACTGTTGTTTGTCCCTTATAGTCGACTTGTTTAAGAACTTTGTTCACTTTAATTCAACTAGACAATGATAACCTAGTTTATTTGGATACCACTGAATAATTCTATAAAAATGTTCCATATCCGGTGAAAAACTACTAGAATCTTCCTATTAAGGCAATAGAGGCTTTGTGCCTTGTCCAGTCCATCCCGGGGTTGGATAACCCTAACTTCTGCACCAGGTGGTATGGATCCTTCGATCTCACCCCTGTCATTAAATGGAATTCGTTTGGCATGCTGCCAGGAATTCTCAACATGCAGTTACGAAATGAAACTGTGTTCCAATGATTTGCGTCTCCCTAAAGCATGGATATTTGCCAATACAAATAGAAATCAAGAAGCATTATCTCTTATTGAAAGAGCATCAAAAATAGATCCCAATAATTACAAAATATTAAGTACTAAAGGTTTTATACTTTACAATTTAGGTCACGAAGCCATCAGATATTATGATAAATCCTCATAACGCAGATATATGGTACGATAAAGGCTTAGCGTATAACAAATTAGGTAAGAGCAAAGAAACAGAAGAATGTTTCAATAAGGCAAGGGAATTGATTCGATCGATCGATATCCACTAAATGCAACTTTCCATTAGTTGTTTGTTGGTTTCGATACTGTAGTATACAAACTAATCCAGAACATATCCTGAAAATCACAGATGCAAATCTTATTTCTATTGTTCTTCTTTGCAAAAAAGATGAGAAGAGAAGTCGTCAGGGATATCTTCAGTAATTAGTTGTCGCTTGGCACATCGATATACCACGATATTGGTAAGGCTATGATGTTTACTAGAACTTATTGTAAAGTTCACTAACTGTTGCGCTTACATACAATTGTCTCAAGCTTTGTTTTTGGTTCCAATTTTTGACCAACAGAAAATGATTAATGAATTGATCCAGAAACTGGGTAAGTTGGATAAGATTTAGACAAGATATTAAGCGTGTAGTTGGATTGGTTCGAAGTAGGAATCAGGCTTGCTTATGAAGTACGTCAACAGTAAAAAGTCTCTAGTAGAATGGATAGTTGTACATAGAAATAGAAATTGACATAAACTTTAGTACAAAGCTTGATTTCTCATAAATAGCTATATTGGGTGGAAATAATGACAAATGAAACACAGAAGCAGAAGCGACATAGTCGGGCTACTTTTAGATGCAGCAAATGGAGGAGGGGCTACCAAAATGAAATTAATGTACAAAGCATATCTTTCATTTAATCAACTAAGAGAGTATTTAACGCTTCTAGTTGAAAACGGTCTGATAGAATACGAAGGGGGCCAGACATATAGAACAACTGAGAAGGGTATGCGACTATTACATCTGCAGAACAAAATAGATGAAGTAGCTCCAGTTAGTTTCATAAAGGAATAATACAATGCCAAGCAAGAGATAGTAAAAAGGAAAGGGCT
>JASHSN010000247.1 GCA_030038695.1 Nitrososphaeraceae archaeon | reverse complement strand
AGTTCAATAGTAAAGAATTATGAAATGATTCAGGGTGCACAACTATCAAACTCATTTATTCTATTAATGGTTCTCAATGAAGCGAAGGAACCATTAACAACTACTCAAATATCTGAATTAATATCTAACGAAGCAAAGGTGAAATATACAAAATCTCAGCAACTTTGAGAGATTCGTTAGAGCACAGACTTAAACGTGGTTTATGTTGAAGGTATTGAGATGAACAATAAGGGCTTATATTCAATCACTCCAAAGGGTCAAAAATTGCTGCTGGGATGGATTGCCTTTCTAACAGCATACTCATAATTCAATATAACATTGATCTTCTAAAATATTAAAAAGAACAAGAAACGTACCTCTCTTTCTAGAATTACTGTCCGAATATCTTCAATATATTTTCACCCTGTGTGGTAAGAATAACGTTGCTTTGTCTGCCCTTGTTTTCCACCTCTACGCGAGGCTGCAAAACCTGTGGTGGATAATCCATTCCCACCGGATTCAATAGGCTTTTTAGTCTGCTATGTTTAGCTGCCTGGGAGAAGTTTTCATCAATTACCCCAAACTTTTCAAGCTTTTCTATGAGCGTATGTTTATTCATCCTTTTCAGAGGCGCCAGAGATAATATTTTCAGCAGAATCAGAGATTCTGGCTTGGGTGTACCGAGTAAATAAACAGGAAGTTCTTCAATACTGGTTACAGTCTCATCACCATATTCACTTTTATTTGTATCATTATACCTGATATGCGCATAATATGGAATTCCCTTTGCAAACAACATACATGCCAGAATTCCGCTGATGGCTGATATCTTGCTGCCAACGCTGACGTTGATATATATTGAATTCTGATCTTTTTCATGCTGGATTATCTCTCGATAGACATTAAGACACCGAAATAGATTCCAAATGTCTGCCGTCCTCTCTTCTATTCGGATATTTTTTTCTTTACGTAAGATTTTTAACACGTTGTCTTTATACTTTCTGGCCTTCTCGTTGTCATTAGAATGAGTAACGAGATACAGTTTGTCAGCCCTTCCTCGCATAACTGGATCAGTTATACGTTTAACATGATAGCCCATAAAGGCGATATGGACTCGAAGATTGGGGTCTTCATACATCTCTATATATACCAAGATATATTATAATAATAAATAGATTGGCATGTCATTAGCATAGGTATGTTATAAACAAAGAAGTGTTAAGATATATAACGTGTGATACGCCGGCCGTACTATACAATTCTGTATCGTACACACACCTTTTGTGCTATGCTGCAGCACACACACCCCAGGGGGTATCTTTTTGTTGGAAAAGTGGGCAAAAAACGGCATTTACTGCGGAAAAAGGGGGTAGAGGGGTGTGTGTGCTGCTTGTTCTAGTTATATCAGTAGGCCTACATGCCGCAGCACACACACCCCAGGGGGTATCTTTTTGTTGGAAAAGTGAGAATTCTGGGCAAAAAACGGCATTTACTGCGGAAAAAGGGGGTAGAGGGGTGTGTGTGTGTGCTGCTTGTTATAGTCAAGAGGCTTGTGCGTAGAACACGTGCGATAGAGTGGTTATAATTTTAGACTAGGAGTTGTTGTTATCGCGGTTCAGCTGGTAACTATGAATGAAAAGGACTCTGCAAAACTAGGAGAATATATTTTAGATGAAAAATCAAGAAAGCTACCAGGACAAGGAAAATATATTTTATCTTCTAATCAAACCTTACAAGAAGCATATACGTTAACAACTGGCGAACACAGCATATTCACGTACTATTTGCTTAAAGGTTTGAGAGGTAATAAGGAATCTGTTGATAGTAAGGGTAATGTTATACCACAATCGTTGGGTAACTATGTTTTTAGAGCAATAATGAGTTTGCCTCTTCACGAAAGACCAAAACAGAGACCCATGTTAAAAACAGAAGAATCCGGAAATGTAATTTTGGCATCATATCCTGAATTAAAGCCACTTCTACCTCCACCTTCAATAATGCTTAGTAATAGAGGCTTGAAACAAGGTTGGCTAAAAAATCTCGTCAATAAATTTACCAGAGTTGGTAGTAAACACGCAACAAAAGGACAGGACCGTTGACGTAGGCGCCATCAATAGACTACGTACTACTGCGTGCTGACATAATTTTTGCTGCTATGGCTTTGAAACTACACCCCCTGCTTGTAATAATTTTCTAACCGAGCAAAAGTGAGCGCGACGTGGCCATGAATATAAGACGTTCTTGTATGATATAAACCCAATAAAGTTCTAATTCAAAATCCTAGCTCTTGAAAATGATATCATTAGAGAAGAATGGCTACTTGAGTAAAGGTATCTCCAAGCACCTCTGGGACCAAGTTATTAATGTATTGACAAAAATGTCTGTCTTGATGGGAAGAAGACTGATGGGACAGACATTCTTGTGCTCATACGAGATTTGTGACAGCTTGACGTGCCCTAGAACGTCAAGTTTCGTATCTTCGATTAAATGAGCACATTATATTAGCAGCACCGACTAATGAGGGAGGGTGTTTTTGAACTTGACATTTTTGTCAAAATGTTTTTACCTCAAAAGAGACTAAGCATCTCCACTTCGTTGGAGCTCTTTAACAAAAGTATGTAATCATAATTTTCTACCTTCAGCATATTACCCAAAATGCACTACCAGGCACGACCACAGCTAATTCTTCTAACTTCTCTGTAACACCACGCATTTTTTCAACTATAGTCGTAGTCATCATCACATCTTTAGTTTATTTGTCGAGTTTATGGCATTCCA
>JASHSN010000246.1 GCA_030038695.1 Nitrososphaeraceae archaeon | reverse complement strand
GACTGCAGGATATACCGAAATCCCAGCAATTGCGAGGGCAGAGGGATGATGGTGTGGAACGCCTAATCCAATTCTGACCTAATTCGTTTGATGAAATAATCCCTGGTGACTGGCTTTCTGATAAAGCATCCTTCCTGCCTTGTTGGATATATCTCTCGTAGCGCCTCTTGGTTTATTTCTCCAGAAGACATGAAACAGCCAATATTTTTTCAACCAATTGAAATCCGTTCATGCGTGGCATGTTGATGTCGACCAAAAGAAGGTCATAGAAATTCGGTTTAAATTCTGACAATGCTACGACAGGATTGTTTGACGTATATACTTCGATTCTCTTGTTCGCTTCGACATTGCTATCTTCTAGTATTTTCTTGAAAGTCCAAGTCATATCAGGATTGTCATCTACAATCAATATTCTCTTCCAAAATCGTTCCTGTTCTTTGGTGGTATGTATTTCCTGTTTTTGCCTCAGTAAAGTCAAGCCTCCTGAGGTCGGAACAGCGATCATATGCTCGTCTACCTCTCTGACAGGAATTGACCAAATGGACCTCTCTGGAAATACTTCAAAAAGTGTGATGCTCAAACAAACAACAATCACCACTACCCAGGTCATTTGCATATCAGCTATGATCAGTATCTAGATTATAGTCCATAATAAACGATAGTACACTTGTCTAAGTTTACTATCGTTTCGTGGAGTTTCTCTAACCTGTGCTACTATGTCCCACAATGTCTTCAACAAGCTAATATGCTAACATCCACGATGCAAAAAACCTTACGCCTCTGATGATCTACTATCTCCTCTTCGAAATTAACACGATCATTCCTGATTCTCTTCCCAAATACGTTGTAAACTCTGTGTCTATTTTCGTCTGCTAATTCGTTTTCATTGCAATCATAATAAAAATAACATGCTATATTATGTCTCTTATAATGAAGTAGATGCTTTTCTTTTTTCCCTAGGATAAGAGGTTTAATTTTTTCACCATTAATGTATATTTTGGGTGAATTATGCAAGATAGCATAATTGAACCAAAGTTGCAGTATCCTCGTCAGATTATTGCGGAAATAATAATATTCATTTTCAGTTAGTCCTACCTGATACCAGGTCCCCTTATTTTTGAATGTGTCTCTCTTTAGTATACCACTACTGCCAAGTATCTCCTCGCGTGACTTTGGAGAATCATCATATCCGATATCATTTCCTGTTCCATACATTCTGGATGCAAAGATACCGTCTGGACCCCGCGTGACAGTGATGATTTCTGAATCGTCCTTTGCAATCAAAAATATTTTTGCACCTACACCCGCAAATCCAATACCTTCTCCTTTTTGTTTTTGAGAGAAAGAAACAGTATAATATTTTTTGAATTGCTGACTTGTCATACCAGGGCCATTATCATAAAATTCAATATAAAAACCTCTACGGTCATCTCGCTTCTGTAGCGTAATGTGGACAGTATTTGCTTTAGCATCGATTGCGTTCGATATTGCTTCGAATATTAAGACATCTCTGTGGTCGTCTTCATAGCTTCCTAGAAAATTGTTAAGGGTTTCGGCAAGATCAATCGGTAAATTTTTACCCATTTAATTAACTACCTCCGTTTATATTCCTAGATTATTTGTGGATTTTTCTAAGCACATGTTGGAATGTCCTTCCGCACCCTTTACGTAAATAACATGCTATGCCTACGTTACCTTCAAGCATACGTAAAGCGCAGTCATAACAATTTAGCGCACCGGTTGGACTAAACAAACCGAAAACGTCTCTGCTTTCGTAAAATGTAAGTTCCTTGAATGACATTTTTTTCGACTTCCGTTGGTGCCATTCTTCCTTCAGAATTGACAGGTAATAGAGGCTTTATATCGTGTTTTTCCATTCCTAGACCTTTTACTGTTCTGTGTAACGCCAATAGGTCATGAAGATCATATTTGGCTTCTTCGTATATTTGGGCTAGCCTGCCCATGCCATCAAGTTCCCAATATTCTTGATATATCGCCTGTACTTGAGCAGCAGGAAGATCTAACGCAATTGCTACTTCTACAGGCGTTTTGAGCTCCGAAAATAGTTTGATGGCTTGGGTAGTTTTTGATTTTGATTTAATATCCTCATCTTCTTCTAGTTGGCCTCTTTTTCGATCTGCTTCCAACCTTACTTTCTTTGTTATAGCCGCGATACTACTAAAGGACATGTGCATAATTTTGGCAATTTCCCTTGTCGATTTATTCTCATTGTAAAGTCGGATTACACACTCTTCCTTTTCTACTCTACTCATATCTGATAACGAAGCCAAGTTTCACAGTCTATTATAGCAGAGTCTCTAATAGCTTTTTTCATTTGCTTCCACCTGTTACCAGTCAGCTTACTGCTGCTACCATCATGTTTTCACCTGCTTTCAGCTGCTATCGTCTGTTACCAAAGGGACTAAACTGTGCGAGAATTATGCTTGTTATACACACGATATGAGTGTGTTGTGATGGTAGTTGGATTTCATGTTTTAGCAGGAGAGAGTGTAAGCTGTGGCCTTGGTTATTGCCATAAAGGCTGTGCTGAAGAGGCATTCAAATTATACCTAAAGACTAGCAAAGAAAAGGAGGAGCACAAAAAGAAATTATAGATGTGCCAGCGTATGTTTGACTGCAGGATAGACTGAAGATTAGGGCCCATGATATTCAAGTCGCTTTTCTGGTTGTAGATATGACGAGCTTTGATTCATTGTCCTGTAGTTTATAAACTCAAAAACCGCTGTGTTCTACTATTCGAGTTGACGACCGATAGGGAGTTGTTTTTCTTCCAGTGTAACTAGCTTGAATTCGATGACCCTTATCGCACAAAGGAGTAGATCATGAATGGGTTTTAATATTTCTTCTCATCAGGATCAAGATCACGCACAAAATTATTCCCAGACTTCTTTTCAAACCATGCCTAAAGGTTCCATTTCAGTCTTGATTTCAGAACCATCAGATGCATATCTTTTGAAGGAATATATCGCATTCTCAGGATCAGGTACGAAGAAGATGAACGGTAATACTGACATTTCCGTTGAATAATGTATCTTTGGTGGTACATCTAGAGAACCCCCAGTTCTTTTTCCTTTTCTCTGATTAGTTGTATCTGGGCTCCGACTATGCTCCAAAAGTGTTCATCGTTGATGCTTTGAGTTGTTCTTGTATTTTCGTATAATTGAAAGTTAATAACCCTCGAAAGAACACACAAAGAAGTTGAAATTTTGCTTCGATCTCTCAATTCTGCTAACGCCTTAACGCTTTCTGGGAATATACCTATTGGAGACAACCAGTATTGAGCTCCGATTAGAGGATTTGATAATTTTTCTACTTGCATTAACACAGCACTTATGGCGGATTCGTAGGTTGTAAACTCATGGTCTTGTTTCACGTCTTCATTAACAATCTTTTTTTTCCTTCAAATACTTCTACATCCATATGTGGATAACCTCGTCCATGTCCGTAATCCGCACGGATATTAACCATAGTCGCGGTGGGAAATTCTTTCTTGACAGGAGTATCTACATTACTATTAAGCTGCATACAGTATGTCATTGAGAAATCATAAATTTGATCACTCTTGTCTGTATAAAGCCGCATATACACAAATTCGTTTTGATTGAAAGGAATTCTAGCTTGAGCTTGGATATTGTAGTCTTGGCTAAGTTGCGGTCCTTTGAGCCTGTTCTTATCAAACGTTACATATGCGTAGACATAATCTGAATTTTCAATACTTCGAAATGTGGCTTCTTCGTATAGGTCTCGTTCATAACCAAAAGGGTTACCTGCCATTGCGATTTCATCTCTTTAGGTATTATTCAATATTTAGATAGGTAGTGTATTCAAACTCTATTTTTGCTTGCAAAATAGCCTCCCGATCGGCGTGAGAAGAGGAGTCGAGTTTGTCGAGTCAAGTGACGCTTTGATGGTTTAACTACCTTCTATCACTTGCGCAGCTCCGATGTATAATCATGGGTGAGATCCGTGAAGACGAGGTAGATATATACATAAACAAGTTATCCGCCGACCCCTATCACAAAGGGAAAAAGGCACATGCAAACACCTCATAGATGTACGTAAGAATGTGGAGAATTCTAGAAATTCTAGAATTACAATGCTGATCGCAAAAAAATATCTTGAATGTATCCCAATTACAATCGGAAATGACGCGAGAATCCTAGGATCTTCGTCCTCTTGGGAGATGTTAGAACTGATTACAGACAAACGTCGATTTTAATGCCTCTCTAAAACGCCCGCAACAGGATATGTCATCTTATTTGATAGGATATGAGGTCAGCAAGTTGTCTGTTCTCTGTCTTCAGATCACTGTAGCCTATTGGAAGAAAGCCTACCCTAGCCGCCGCACTCAGGTTAGGCTTAACTCTGTCGTTCACACCAACCAATAGTTTTAATTTGTCAGACATATCCACTCCCTTATGATGCTATAGGCATCTTCATGAGACAGTCTCCTGACATTGATAAGGTATGGGGCTATAATACGCCATAACCCCAAACAGTTTCAAGACAAGTTGCTCAACTTCATAGAAAGTGGGCACATCAAGGTAGACCAGATGCGTAAACAATATGATTTTAGAATCACGGGGGCAAAAGTATTTGCCGCATGCAATGAAATCACAACGCTATCGAGACCGTTGCAATCCCGATTTCGACGCTTGTATCTGCCGTCATATACTGAAGAGCAGTTTTTGGAAGTATCGGTCAAAGTATTGCCCAAGTTGAAGATTGCTCATGTAATAGGAAAAGCAGTTTGGGACCAGGGAGGAGATATTCGTGATGTGATCTCAATTGGGAAGTTGGTACGAAAGAATGATGGTCCTGAAGAAGTTGAGCAGATACTTAGTACGATGATCAAGTACGGAGAAATAAAAGAGCATTGAGATCCCCCGAAGGAATAATTTAACCGGTTATTCCTTCAAATTTGTGCTAGTCCCCCGTCGACGAACAATTCAATACCTGTGATATAACTGCTGTCATCGGATGCGAGGAAGGCGACGGCCTTTGCGATCTCATCAGGATTTGCCACCCTACCTAGTGGCACGCTGTTTAGGACACTCTTCTTGAACTGCTCTACCTGTTCCATACCTATGGTCCCATACCCTGGCCACTAGGCATAGGTGTGGATATCATACCGGGACTGACAGCGTTAACACGGATCTTGCGGTGTTTCAGATCAACAGTCCATGAACGAGCGAATGATCGAACAGCAGCCTTGGTCACACTGTAAACACTAACGCCTTCAAACCCTTTGGAACCTCCAACCGAAGCAGTCAGAATGATGGAACCACCATCTTAAAACAGCGGAAGCGCCTTTTGTACTATGAATAGTAACCCTCTAACGTGGACATTGAATATTTTGTCAAAAAGAGATTCAGTAATTGATCCTAATGGTGCTAATTCAGCAATACCGGCGTTTGCGAAGAGGACATCGATTCGACCCTCCTGCTGCTTCGCCGTGTCGTATAGCCGATCAAGGTCTGCCACATTTGAGACGTCTCCCTGAACAGCGATGACATTTCTGCCAATCTGCTTGACTGCTTTGTCGAGTTCATTCTGGCGTCTACCTGCTATAAAAACATAGGCACCTTCTTGGACGAACCGTTGTGCTGTAGCGAGGCCTATACCGCTGTTTCCGCCGGTGATCACCGCAATTTTTCCGTCAAGTAGTTTCGTAGTCAATTCAGACTGCCTGTAATTATTTAAAATAAGTAGTATAGTATGACTTATTTAGTAACATCTAAGACTAGTAATCACAGACAGATTTATCAAAGCATATGCACGTATCCTGATGTTCTAAGCTCGGGTATAACCAGCGTCGCAGCAATCGACTCAAGACAGGCATTCCGAAATAGGTGAGATCCATCACTAGAATTATAGTCATAATTGTATTAGCAACAAATGGGAATTGTTTTATGTAAAGACTAAGAGTAAAGAAAAAGGTGACTAGCGAGCTAATGCGGTATGCTGCAATAAATGTAACTATTGCCATTTTCCATTGAGGAGGAGCAACTATAGCTTTCATGTCTGGCAGTGTGAACCATGTCTCTAGACCGGTTGCCCTCTCAGAATATCGAGTAGAATATTTGTCTGCTTGTTCCAATAGCTTGAGAGACTGTGGTGAATTTTCCCATGCATCCCGCGACGCCGTGTCGCTAAATCTGTGAATTATATACCTTAATGATGAATCTGTACCTCCTTGACTAATTATTGTTGTTCCTGCATATCCTGGAATCTTCCTCTCTCAGATAACTTCTAGCCCACTCATCATATTCGTTTTCACATCCTGGTTTTATCTTCCTGCTAATGACGACAGTAACATCTTTTGGCACATGCCCACTATCTCGGCTTTAATTATTCATTGTTAAAATAATGAGATTGAAGTTAATAAATATGTAGACGTGGATTAGTTCATTTAGTTATTTGAAATGAATTAATCATCTTCTCTAGGGTTGGTAAGTAATACGAGAATTTTGTTGGCTCTGCATTATAGCTAATAATGTAAGCTTTATCTCCTTTTATTGTTAAAATTAACATAGCCTGAAGATTAACACCCTCTTCCGCTCCATTATATACTAATTTGTATGCTGGATTGTCTGAAAGACTAGCATTTCTATCTAACTTGATAACATCGAAATCTTTTGTTAAATCTTCAATACTGTTGTTGGCATATTTGGCTAGGGTGATAGGCTGGATATCTGATATATTATCTATCTTTAAATCGAGACTTTCTGAGAATGTATCTGAAGCATTCTTGGTGGGGGAGCTGAATTTAACTACATCAACAAGCATGCTATTGTTGTCAGAACCACTACTAAGATTTTCTTCTTTCTGCCAGTTAGAAGGATATTGCATTCGGATTCCGTAAGTAGAATTCTCGTATGTCAACATCTTGTTATCATTGCCGTTTCTCTGATCAGTAGATAATAGAGGTGATGACGACCAGTAGAGGTCGTCGGCGTCAAGACTACCACGACTAGTAAAATTTGACTTGTTATTCAATAAAAAAAAAGTTCCCCTAAGCTCTGGTGACATTAGTATCGCTATTAATAATGAAGCCGTGGATATTATCACTATATATGTCAGTACAGATTTTTTCAATAGATCAGTCTAACTCTCTTTGATAGATTGTCTGTTTACTGGAGTTATACGTATCATCATCCTTCATGTACTATCATAACTGTAACAAAACCGACATAGCATATAATTCAACTGATAATTCTCTGAGATGAGAATTACAGACGCACAGTGAGCAATGTCCGATTTAGACGTTCTGTTAATCGATACTTCAACAAAGCTGTATCGAAAGAACTGGTTTGATATGCACAATACGACGAGGAAAAAAGTTGGTGGAGTCAAATATGATCTTCATAACTTTTTAAGACTACGCAAACTAGAAACGTAAAAACATGATATACATGATGTACTAGAGCTGGACACAGAAAAATTTAATATCATTATTAATAACAAAAGTATATATCGTAATACTAGTCCAAGTAAATTATGAGATACACTCCACTTGCTTTGACATCGTTCATCGTCGTTGGGATTATAGTGATGGCCGCAACTACAATCATAACACCGGCATACGCAGATTCCATGGTACCAGACGCCTGCGGAATACCAGGGGACAAGAACACGAGTTATCAAGGATCCTTTCATGTGAGTCCAGGGTTCACTTCTCTGAGTATACCTCCTGGATATCCACCATACACCCCGCTCTGCCTACCTGATAATACAAAAACACAGTCTGATCACTAGTTTGGAGTATACTCTATTCCAAACACTCTTTTTTTACGGCAAGATCTCGGGCCTAGTACCATTGTTATCATTATCATATTGATGTTTAATAATTAAACCCAGCACTAGAATCTGAGAATACGGGAACAAAAAATAGGTATTTTTTATTCTTGCAAAACGATAACATGGAATTATCACCCAACCTCGATTTATTTAGTTATTTCAAATGAATCCATCATCTTCTCTAGGGTTGGTAAGTAATACGAGAATTTTGTAGGTTCTGCATTATAGCTAATGATATAAGCTTTATCGTCCTTTATCGTTAAACTTTCTGAGGACGTATCAGAAGCATTCTTGGTGGGAGAGATGAATTTAACAACATGATGAATTTAGCAACCCAAGATAAGGAACTTACCAATATCATAATCAATACTGATGGCAGAATTCTGTTGTACATATTTATACCATAAGTTTTTATCGTCACTATGCTATTTGTGTTTGTCCAACAAATGCTCGGAAATGTTACTTTTTTAATTTTTTGTAATTTATGGTCATATCTTTTTTCAAAAACGGACACTCGAAAATAAGCTTTTATTAGGAACAACAACAACATCTGTCTACACTTTTACGTATCGAAACAACAAGCTGTCGAAGTATTTAATAAATTTCCTATTTGTCATTATATCGTCAGAGTAAATCCCAAGAGCGATTACTTTCCCTTTT
>JASHSN010000245.1 GCA_030038695.1 Nitrososphaeraceae archaeon | reverse complement strand
AACCGAAAAGTATATAGCTTAGGGGTACGATATATGGTACTAGTATGTATGGTTTACAGGTACTGCTACAGATTAATTGCAATGTAACATATAGTCCAAAGCGTGCAATTGAGAGGGCGACTTAATAAATACATGCAAGAATAGACCGGTGAATACAATGGACGAAACAGAATATTACGAAACTTTCCAGAATGAACCTAACTGTTTGAGTATATTGAAATGCTTTGTCTGTGGTAAGGAAGAACCATGTTTCATATACAAAAAATGTATCCAATATGCATTCCTTGTCGTAAAGATCGTGAACATGATGATTTGCTATTGATGCAAAATGAGCAAAGCGAAACCGAAACTGAAGCTTGACGTAGAATTCAACTGGGTTGATAAAGGTGGCACACAAGTCATGACTTAAGTGCTGTCCTGATATGGAGGGAATGTCTACTTGTCCATTTTCTTTCACAGATAAGCATTATCTAGAGAGAAATGGATTTTATGAATGTGAGATGGCTGAGGACATGGTTCGCATTAGAGGCGGAAGTCAGTGAATGATCATGACTACAGATCTGGCACCATTTGCGGGTACGGTTGGAGGAGGCCGTTTAATTGGCTTCATAACGGGGTACACAGGATGTAGATTCGTGAACTGGAAATGGTGTCAGAAACCGATAACCTTATAGCTTAGTGGGTACAATATGTAGTACTAGTATGTATAATGCAATAGGTGTTGATAAGACAAGAGGAAACATATTAGATGCCGCTAACGGAGCCTCATGTGCAGCAATCGTAGCAGGGACAAATCTAGTTATTCCTTGGTGATTATGATGAATAGAAACACAGCAGAAAAGATAGCAACAATAGGGCTAGCTGCATTTCTGGTTATAGTTTTTGTTATCCAGAATGCACATGCACTTTCAGCTACTTGTCATAGCTATACAGACAAATCTATCGACAATGGTAATTGTCTAACAATAGACAAACAGCCATATCAATTCGGAAAACAAGCAGGACTAATTGCGTTTTATCAAGTAGATGATAGTTGTGATTCAATGGCACCGTAACATACAGACTGCGCATAACGGGGATATCCAGATGCATATAACGGAGCAACAGAAACCACATGAGCAGTGAAGTATTATTATCAAATATAATTCCCTTTGCAGGTTCCGGTCTTGTAGGTTATGCTATAGGCTTTGCTTTGAAAAAGATCTTGAGGCTGATGCTAATTATCGTAGGCTTCTTGGCTGGAATGTTCTTTGTCGGTATTCAACTTTTACAAAAGTATGGTTATGTGAGCGCGGTTAATTGGGATAAACTTGGAAACGATACTTCAACACAGATTCAACATCTAGCCACTAATGCTGACATAACTAATTTACATGGATTGTTTCACACGATTGGACTTCCCGTTAGTGGCGGCTTGGGATTGGGACTTTTGGCCGGGTTTGTAAGGACTAGGTAAGGATTGCCGTGGAATACTACCACAAGAGAAGATGAAATAAGAATATGATACTTGATTTATTTCGTAAGGAAGTTGGATTTGAAAATATACAGGGGTATGATGACATAAAGGACATAGTAAAACGTGCACTAGATGCCGAAGACAATTATAACTTGCTATTCATTGGGGCGAGTGCAAAGACACTTTTTCTGTTAGGAATAATCGAATACAAGAAAGGAGTATACTTTGATGGTAGCAATACAACCAACCGAATATTAGATGTCCTCGAAGAGCATAGACCGAAGATTATTTGCATAGATGAATTAGATAAGATGCCCAGACAGTTTCAAGACAAGTTGCTTAATTTCATGGAAAGTGGGCATATCAAGGTAGACCAGATGCGTAAACATTATGATTTTAAAATCAAGGGGGCAAAAGTATTTGCTGCGTGCAATGAAATCACAAGGCTTTCAAGAGCGTTGCAGTCCCGATTTAGACGCTTGCATCTCCCGTCATACACCGAACAGCAATTTCTAGAAGTATCGATCAAAGTATTGTCGAATTTGAAGATTGCTAGTGTAATAGGAAAAGCAGTATGGGACCAGGGAGGTGATATTCGTGATGTTATCTCAATCGGTAAGTTGGTCGAAAGAATGATGGTCCCGAAGATATCGAGGAGATACTCAGGACAATGACCAAGTATGAAAAAAGAGTAAATCAAACGGGACGGATATATAGTCTACTTGCTGTGTACCTCATAAGGAACGAGATTCCAACGAGCCATTTCTATAGTAAGGTCAGAGTTCAGGTCAGGGTTGCTATAGTAAGTTCAGACTTCATCTGATGACCTCCCATCCGAGTTTTTATCCCCTCCAGACAAAAAGTGTAGGATCGTTACTTAAAATTTGATGTCTATCTATCTTTTCTGTAGTCAAAGGTACAAGAAATCGCATATTAAACACTAGCACGTGAAACACGAATGTCATTAACATAACGATGATGAAAATGGCAATAACTATCAATATTAAAACAAGGACTAATTGCATAACTCGAAAACAAAATACGAGCATATTAAGCTGTCTGTCGCGTACTCAGATGAAGACCACACTTCCTGCGAAATTTAGGTTTATTATAATAAACACTGGCACTCCTTGAGCACTTATATCGGCTCAGACCCTTCAAGTATGACCGGGTAAAATAGCATAAGAAAATTCTATGAAATGAATCAAGAAAACTTTATGAGGTGACATTGTTATAATATTCTATCAGATGAGTGATTCGGATTCTCCTGGTTGGAAGCGCGCAGTGGAAATTGGTCTAGGCGTTCTGGTCATCATATTGTCGGTGTTGGTCTTGGTGCATCCAGGGATCACAATTGTTTCAATAATGTACATAGCAGGTATAATCTTGATTGTTGTTGGAATTGAGAAAACTATAGGTGGAATATTTGTCGCAAACAAGTCACGGTGGGGTGCTGTGGGCCTTGGAGTACTAGCCATTATATTCGGTTCTATAGTTGTAGCAGCGCCTGTATCGACAGCTGTGTTTGTGATATTTATGTTGGGATTTGGTTTACTATTCCTCGGTATCTCCCATGTCGTATATGGAATAGGAAGTAGCCAGAGTCCTGGTTGGGCAAGAGGATTTAGCATTGGTGCGGGTGCTTTGGCCATCGCTATATCCTTCTTGGTAATGGCATCTCCCTTCGCTGGTGCTGTGTTCGTATCTGTCTTTTTGGGGATAGCACTGTTAATAATAGGAATAGAAATCATTGCAGTTGGAGTGACAGGAAGAAGAATGCCAATGATGCCATCTATGGGCAGGTAG
>JASHSN010000244.1 GCA_030038695.1 Nitrososphaeraceae archaeon | reverse complement strand
ATCTGTATCGATAAATATTACACCTTGTTTTTGAAGGTCTTCTCTTAAATTATGGTATACTACCTCGGATTCATACTGCGCACCCACACCAGCAAGGAACTTTCTCTCAGCTTCAGGGATACCGAGTTTCTCAAACGTATTTCTCACAGATTCAGGTACGTCGTCCCAACTCTTGCCTTGCTTCTCAGAAGCCTTTGCGTAATAATATATATTTTGAAAATCAATTTTCGACATATCGCCACCCCAATTTGGCATGGGTTTGCTCATGAATACGTCATACGACCTGAGCCTAAAGTCTCTCATCCACCCTGGTTCACCCTTTAGCTTGCTTATCTCTTCAACGGTGCCCCTAGAAAGACCCTTCTTGCTCAGGTAAATATAAAGCTCAGTAGAATCCTTAAAGTCGTACTTGCTATAATCCATATCGAGTTCTTTAGTAGCCATTGTGTATTATAACACCGTTATGTTTTATATATATTTTGGGATACATTACGACTCTATCGATATCCCAGGTTAGACATTGCCTATTAGTAAAGGGCTGTCCTACGAAAAAATGATTCAAGATTTAACAGCGTGCGAATTCAGTATTGAATCTAGTCATTATGTGCGCGGCCTAAGTTCAGGCAGGCAAGGCAATACAGCTTGAATCAGATTATAATGCCAGAATCTACCAAAACTCAGAAGTAGTAATGGATGTCTGACTCAGAAGTAGTAATGGATGTCTGACAGAAGATTCTAGCACATTTTGCACATAATCGCGGCGATAAAGGAAATAAATTCATTCGATAACTAAATTAATTGGTAAAACCTGCTCAAGGGCATTATAATGCTCAAATTAATGGTCTGGAACTCGTTACAAAAGGTCTACTTTTCATCGAGAACCGTGTTGTGACCATCTTTAGTCAGTTCCATGTAATTTATCGTTTGCGGTGCGAGTAATGCTGCAAAGAACATGTTTTGATTAACACCTATTGAATCTAGCAATGATGCAAACAATTTAAAAGACAGTTATGTTCCTACTTTCCCAAGATAATCTTTGCAGTCTCCACTGTACCCTTTATAGTATGTTCAGGTGACTCACACGATTGAACGTTTCTCTTCTTCAACTCTCCGTTAGTCATGGGACCAATGGCTATAACTGCATTCACGTCTTTCAGTAAAGATGAAATATTATGCGACATTTTCTGAGTGATCTCAAAGAAGGATCTAACATTGGACGCGCTCGTAAATACAATTGCATCTACCCTTTTTTGTTCCAAAAGTAAAACAAAATCCTTCCATGTGGGAGTGATGTCAGCGGTACGGATGGTATAAAGAAAAATTGTATATACTACCATGTTTAAAGCAGTCAAAGCATTTTGAACAAATTCATCTGACGCTTCGCTTCTAGGGATAATGATCTTCTTCCCACTTGACTTCATCATTGAGAACAGTTCCACTAATCCAACTGACGAATACACTTCTGGGAGTATTTTTACATCTATCTCATGATTTACTAATCTTTGTTTAGTCTTCGGCCCAATTGCTACAACAATTCCAGAATTCAACACGGAGGCAAGTTCGCGAGCTTTGTAAATTCTATGTGCGTGATCAAACAATATATCAACGGCCTGAGGGCTCAAAAACGCAAAGTAATCATTTTGATTTGTTCGTGCAGTATCGATAAATTCATCGACTACTGACGGATCTTTCGGTATTATTTCAATTGCCCTTAGCGCAATGGTCGTGCCGCCTTCGGCTGCGACGAGTTCAGAAAACTCCCTAGCCTCGAGCTCGTTTCTTGTTATTGCCAGTATTTTACCATCCAAAGGTAATGGCATAGGATATCTATGTCCTGTTAAACCAAGCAAGTTTTTTTTGCAACGAAACAACCTTTCCGATAATAATAATTGCTGGTGGTTCAATTTTCGCGCTGCGAGCTTTCCTTATGATATTGCCCAGATTTCCTACTATTTCTCTCTGCTTTTTAGTAGTTCCATTTTCTATAATAGCCACCTCTGTACTTTTCTTCATTCCTGAATTTAGCAGAATAGATCTGATTTGCGATAAGTGTTCGATACCCATGAGTATAACGAGAGTATCTACTGCGACGCCTAATTTGCTCCAGTGAACGCTTGGCCCTTTTTTTAATGGGTCTTCGTGTCCAGTAACTATCGCTACTGACGAAGAGACACGGCGGTGAGTCAATGGAATACCTGCATATGCAGCGGATCCGATGGCTGAAGTTATTCCTGGAATTATCTCGAATTTTACATTATGTTTGATTAGATATTCTGCTTCCTCTGCTCCCCTGCCAAAGATAAAAGGATCGCCACCCTTTAATCTCAGAACTCTCTTTCCTTTATTGGCATGTGCGACCATCATTTCGTTGGTATGGTCTTGATGTGTTGCTGCGTCACCTACCGATCTGCCTACAAAAATTCTCTCTGAATTCGATGGAATTTGATCGATAATTTCTTTACTCACGAGCCTATCGTAAAATACTACATCGCAATTTTTGATGAGTTTCATTGCTTTGACTGTAATTAATCCAGGATCACCTGGTCCAGCACCGCATATGAACACTTTACTCATCTTGATAGTTTCTTGTTCCACTCTTCTACTGCATCGCGCCAGCCTGCAGCTAACTCTTTAGCCCCTTCTTTAAGAAGCAAATCTGCTAATTCAATTCCTACCTGAGCTGGATGTCTAACGCTGCCACTCTTCTTCAACTTAATATTTTTTCTACCATCAGGGGAAAATATGCTAGCATATAATGTGAACGTTCTTTGCGATGGCTTGCTGACGGCGACGGCCCCCACAGGAAACCTGCATCCTGCCTCTAATTTTGATACCAGCGCTCGTTCAGCATCTGTTTCGATCTTGGATTCAGCATCCTCTGCAGTCTTTAACAGTTCGATAAGCTCTGCACTCTGCCTCCTACATACGATTGCAATTGCACCTTGACCAGGAGCAGGGACGAAATCCTTGAGGTTGAACCTCTCAGCAATAACGTCTTTCATTCCTAGTCTCAACAGGCCCGCTTCTGCGAGTATCACAGCATCATACTCCCCAACGCCTGATCTCGTTACCCTGGTCTCTACATTCCCTCGAACAGGCTTAACATGTAAATCAGGCCTTAACCTAAATATTTGGATGGCCCGCCTTAGGCTACTTGTGCCAACTATTGCACTGGCGGGCAATTCTTCCAATTTCAACTTCTCTTTACTAACGAGAACATCATTAGGGCTAGCACGCTTTGGAATACTTGCTACAATCAATTTATCTGATAGATCAGATGGAATATCTTTCAAACTGTGAACTGCAAAATCAACTTGTCCTGAGATAACGGCTTGATTTATCTCCTTTTCAAAAACTCCTTTTTCGTCAATTGTAAATATTGGTCTTCTATCTAAATCACCAGTTGTGTTAATGGTAACGACTTCGAAGTTAATTGAAGTTTTTTTCCTTAATAAAGAGAGCACAATTTCCGTCTGAGCAATAGCTAGTCGACTTCCTCTAGTTCCCACCTTATATTTCATAATGACTCCTTCAGCTTTCGAAGCGACTCAAAGTATGACTCTACAGTTTTATCAGAGTCCTCTTCACTGTGCGAATAAGACACAAAGCAAGTTTCTAACCTAGATGGTGGTATAAACACTCCCCTTTTTAAGAGCTCATCATAAAGTTTCCTAAACAACACTGGATCCGACTTGCCCGCCGTAACAGCATTCTTCACGTTCTTATCAGTAAAGAATAGCTGATACATCGAACCAATGTTATTTATTACATAGTCCAGTTTAAAATTCCTTAACGCATCCCTGATCCCACATACGATGCGATCGCAAGTTTTTGCAATTCTTGGATAAATGTCATTCTTGGCATCATTTAATACTTTGATCGTAGCAATGCTGGCTGATACGCAAGCCGGATTTCCAGCGTATGTACTGGCTTGATACACCTTGCCGCTCGGAGAAAGTTGTTCCATTATTTCTTTCTTGCCTGCGATTGCGGCAATAGAAAACCCGTTACCCATAGCTTTCGCATACGTTGCCAAATCTGGTTTGATTCCGAAGAATTCACCTGCCCCACCAAGAGCAAGTCGGAAACCGGTGACAACTTCATCAAAAATCAGTACAATATCATTTTGTCGTGTGATTCTTCTAATCTCGTTAAGATATTGCTTTTCTGGTAGCACCAATCCCATATTTGCAGCAACCGGTTCAACTATAACGCATCCAATATCGTCATCTTGTTTAATAACTTGCTCTAGTTTTTCGGAATCATTGTATGGGAGCACCAGCGTTTGGGAATATACTTCATTTAAGATCCCTTCCGAGATATCTCCATTTGAACCTAGGTTGGGGAGCACATATTCATGAGCCCCATGATAACATCCATCAAATTTGATGATTTTCTTTTTTTTTGTAAATGCTCGGGCTAACCTGATCGCGTTTGTAGTCGCTTCTACACCATTATTTACGATCCTGACCATTTCTGCACATGGCACAGCTTTTGAAATTAGCTCCGCCAATTGGACTTCAGCCTCGGTCGGAACACAGAACAAGCTTCCATGATCGATCTGTGACTTCACTGCCTCATTTACTGTCGAATAGCTATGGCCAAGTAATAAGGATCCGTATCCCATACAATAATCTACGTATCTATCGTGATCTGCTGTAAGCATCGTACTTCCTTTCCCGGACACGGCAAAGAACGGGTATGGGTAATAGTAACGTACGGGGCTATTGACACCTGAGGGGAGAATCTTCTTAGCCCTATCGAATAATGACTTTGAGTTGTCAAGCATCATATACTCGGTCCTGCTTTTTGAAATATTATAATTGTATCGCAATATGCGTTCGATTCATTCATTCGTTCAGTAATGCTGCCATTTTCTTTGCGTAATACGTGATGATAAGATCGGCGCCTGCTCGCTTGATAGAAGTCAGAAATTCAGTCACGACTGAGTCTTCATGTATCAGCCCATTGTCAGCAGCTGCTTTTATCAGGGCATATTCTCCGGAAACGCTGAACGCACAAATTGGTAAATTGGTATTCTCTTTTGCATGATAAATTAGGTCCAAATAGGGTAGGGCTGGCTTAATCATTATAATGTCAGCCCCTTCATCAATGTCCATTTGTATTTCATGCATCGCCTCTCTTGGATTATTATATGACATTTGATATGTCGTTCTGTCGCCAAACCGAGGTTGAGAACAGGCTACATCTCTAAAAGGGCTATATAGTGGAGAAGCATGTTTTGCAGAATAGGCTATTATAGCGACGTCCTTAAAGCTGTTTGCATCTAGACGTTCTCTAATGGCTTTGACTTGTCCGTCCATCATAGCTGACGGTGCGACCATGTCTGCCCCAGCCTCTGCATGACTAGCCGCAACTCTCGTTAGAGTCCTAAGACTAACATCGTTATCTACCTTTTCTCTAACCACAATGCCGCAATGCCCGTGTGTAGTATATTGACAAAGACATACATCAGTTATAATAGCAACTTTATCTCCAAAGTGTTTGCGCACCTCTCTAATCGACTGCTGAACAATCCCATCGTCTGAAAATGCTGACTGGGCTTTGGCATCCTTATGGGATGGAACTCCAAATAGTATGATACTTCGAATGCCATTGTCTGAGAGAGCCTGTACCTCATCAATTATTTCAGAAGCAGGTATCCTTTCTATGCCGGGCATGGATTGAATCGCTTCACGCTTCGTCAATTGTTCTTGAACGAATATTGGGGATATCAAATCCTTGACTGACAGATGAGTTTCTTGAAGCAGATCTCTTATAGCAGGGGTTCTTCTCAGCCGCCTCAGCCTAACAACAGGATAACCCGCAGACCTTTCAGACCTACCTATCTTCATGATAGTTAAACAACCTAGCTGCAATTCTCATCACGTCTTCTTTTTTACTCTCTGTCTCTATTTCCTTTCTGAGTCTGTTCATCGGTGTGGACATGATGGCCTCTACCATTGCGTATGAGAATTGTTCTAAAATCCTACGTTCCTCAGGCCCTATCTTAGTTCCAAGCATAGAAATCGCCTTCTTTAGTTCTCGTTCTCTAATCCCATCAACATCCTTAAATATAGAAATGACAATAGGTTCAGCTTCCTTTCTCTTCAATATTGTATCGACCATTTTCATCTCTGCGTCTATTATTCTCTCTGCAGACTCGATTTCATTTTTGCGTGATCGGATATTCCTTTCAACTTTTTCTGAAATCTGATCCATGTTGAATAGTTTGACCTTCTTTATGGTTGAGATTTTTGTTTCAACGGTTCGTGGATTTGAAAGGTCAAAGACTAGCAGCCACTTGTCTCTGTTGGCCATTGCCTTCTCAATTCTATCATATGTGATTAAGTAATATGGCGCAGTAGTAGACATAAAGATTAAATCAACCTCCTGGAACATTTGCACGGCAGAGTCAAATGGAACTGGATTACCTCCAACTCTTTCTGCAAAGGATTTGGCTCTATCAAATGTCCTACTAGTGATCATAAAACTAGCTTGTCTTTGTTTCAATGATTTTGCGACTAGGCTAGCTCCTTCCCCAGAACCGATCAGCAACACGCGTTTATTGCTCAATTTGTCAAAGTGTTCTTCTGCCAGCTTTACTGCCATCGAGCCTATCGAAACGCTGCCCTTATTCAATCCAGTAATAGTTCTGACTTTGCCACCAATCTTAATGGCCCGATCGAAGATAACTGATAGAAGAGAGCCACTGTATCCGTTGCTGCGAGAAAACTCGAATGAACGTTTTACTTGTCCTAATACCTGATCTTCGCCAATCACCAACGAATCCAATCCTGAAGACAATTTTAAGAGGTGTAATATTACATCCTTACCAGTACAAATTTCAACATTGTCTGCAACCTCGATATAAGATAACCCTGCCGCATTAGCCCAACCTTCCAACAATCTTCGTGAGTCGGGATTTTTGCTAGCTGCAAAAATCTCAACCCTGTTGCAAGTCTGTATAATGATGCACTCTTCTAATTCAGCTATTTCTATCAATTTTCTGTGCGCTGCATTCGAATCAAGGAATGCAAATCGTTCAAGAAGATGGATCGGAGCGTTGCGATATGTAATCCGTGCATTAATTACTTGCAAAGGTTGTGAAAGTGTCGATGTTCTCATCTGTTATTCTTTCTCTCCCCACTCACGCAATAGTTCTAATGTAGTATTTTTAGCTTCGTCTGTCTTATCTTCCTTAATAAGGTTCTGAATGCGACTATTTTTCATTAAAGAATAGAGAAATTCTTTCCTTTGTTCAACTGTCTTGAAGCTGGATTTTGCAGCGGCACGCGCGAATTCCTGTAATTTAGCATTTTCAATATCGGTTTTTTTTATGACCCTTCGAAGCACTCTTTCCGCTTTAATTCTCACCCTCCGTGACATTATGGGACTCTTGCCTAATGTAGATATTGCAACTTGCATCACACCCTCGATATTTATAATTGAGGCATATGAAAAGTCACTAATTGTGGGGTCATCTACAGCATATGCAAATAGACACATGGAACGTGCTTTCTCAACAATCATCCGGTTTAACACCTTGTCATTCGTGGCAGCAAGCACTAGGAACAGATCACTGTAGTTCTCTAGTACACTCGCGTCTCTTATCTTTGTTTTTACAATTTCAATCTGTCCTTGCTCTTTGAGTTGAAGGAAATAATGATTTAAACGATCACTCAGAACCGTGATTTTACAATTCTGATCTAACAGGCCACGAACTTTCCTACGGCCCTCATTCCCTCCGCCAAGCACTATTACATGTTTGCGATTAAGATTTAAATCAACTATCAATTACACGCACACACCAGACAGTGATACAAAAAATTTCCGTGTTTCTTAATTTAACTGTTGCATCCACAAGCGTTCTTATAGATAGAAGTCAACTACCTACTTTTTTTTAGCTATGAAGTTCTCACTAGTGTACATTTTGCTTTGCAAAATTGGTTAGAGGATTATGGATTGAGACTATGTTGACGTGGGTATTTTGTGATCTGTTAAAGACCTATTATTGTGCAGCTAAAATAAGAGCATGAGACCTATTAGTATGATTGAACCAGCAGAGTTCC
>JASHSN010000243.1 GCA_030038695.1 Nitrososphaeraceae archaeon | reverse complement strand
TTGGCTAGCTTTAGCAACTATGGCAGCAAGGTAACGATCGCCGCGCCAGGCGTGAATATACATAGTACGTATATGGGCGGCTCTTACGCCACATTAACCGGTACAAGTGTGGCAGCGCCATTCGTGACCGGTGCCGCTGCCCTTTACCGTTCCTTACATCCAACTGCAACTCCAGAAGAAATACGTAGTGCACTTGTATCTCTAGGAAGCACTCCTACAACTACTTGTGATGGAGATGGTCACGGATATTTCACCAACCCACATGGTGATGAACCTTTACTGTATATTGGAAGCTTTGCACACAACTAGTTGGGTCAGTCAACGCTTCAATTCAACTCTAGGAGATCCGCCCAGGAGTTATTTTTCAACATACTATACCAAATCAAACCGAACTTGCAATTTACGAATCTGAATTTTTGCTAAAATATACGAATATATCTAGTAGCGGAGACATGCTTGTTACTACCAAAGAATATAAAAAGTATATAGATGACATGTTAGAAAATCTATTTGGATGCATATTCCAGGTACTTATGTTCTCACTGAAAAAAGGACCATACCTGAAAGGCTACTACTACTTACAGGACCGATTGGAGCAGGTAAGACAATATATTGCAAACAATTTTTTGAAGATGGCATATTTGACAGAGACTATTGTATTTATATCAGCTCAAATCTGACCAATAAACAATTCAGAGCTCAATTCTGCAATATCGAAAGTCTAAAGCTTATACAAAATTCCAAATTTATAAACCCTTACCTATATAATATTACTCAAGGCAAACAGCGAATAGATCCCTCTATTTCTCCTCTCGTTCACGATAATAAAACTTCTAGTGAAGTTGAAATGAGTCGTGGTGTAAACGGGTTATCACTAACTTTGGCTGAGATTGACGCGACATTAGCCATGATTAAAAAGTTGGCAGGCGACTCTGAGCTTAACACGAATTCTTCTTCTACTCGCAATAGAGGCATTCGTGTGGTTGTTGACTCTCTTACACATCTTCTCACACTATTCGGAGAAGATGCCGTATTGAAATTCATCAACGACCTTTCTTTTCTTCTAAGGGATGCTGAAGCCATGGCAATTTTTACGCTAACTTCTCCTGTATCAAATGAATATTTGATTAATCACTTAAGTTCAATTTTCGATGGAATTATCGAAATGAAGATCGAAGATCATCATGGGACTCTGACCAGGAGTATCAGGCTGCTTTCAATTAAGGGTGTACATGCTAAACCTTCTTGGATCTGTTTCAGGATTGCTGATGATGGTAGCCTATCATTTGTTGACGAATCGTCTTTAGTTACTTGCACGCTATGTGGAAAAGCAATTATGGGCAAGCCCGTTTTGGATTCTGATTTATCGTTTGACAGCCAAACATGTTTAGAAACCTACAAGAAACTTGCTGGTGTCTACGGATCAAATATATCAGAGATAGGGCTTCCATCAGAAGTTGTAAATGTAAATTTTTTCTTTATAGACATTGTAAGCCTGTCAGATCCATCGCTATCTGTTAAGAAGCAGATAGAAAGGATAGGAAACCTAAACAAAATGATCAGTTCTTGTGAAACCTACATCAAAACACCAAAAGACAAGATTATTGTTCCAACAGGAGATGGGATGGCTATAGGATTTTTGTTTAATCCCCAGTCACCATTTCAGCTTAGCGTTGAACTTCACAGAAAGCTCAGAATTTACAACAGTGGGAAGCCCGATGGAGACACAATGGGCGTAAGAATCGGTCTAAGTTCAGGCCCTGTGTTTATAGTCAAGGACATAGGCGATAATCAGAATGTGTGGGGGCCAGGTATCATACTCGCCCGTCGAGTTATGGACATAGGTGATAGCTTCCATATACTACTGGCAGAAAGACTGGCTGAAGAATTAATAGCACTCAAAGATGAGTATAGAACAACAATAAGATATGTTGGAGATTACCAAATCAAGCATAGCCAAAGAATTAAGTTATATTCGGCTTTTTCAAAAGAATTCGGAAATCCTCACCCACCTGTGAAAGTGGTGGATCAGTTCTATCGATACGAATGCTCATAGTAAGTGACAATAGTTCACACATCAAACATGCTTACATGACTTTTATACAGGTAGGCAAGTTATAGACATGCATTATTAGCTTCAGCAAAGATAGACCAATGCTCATACTTTGCACTATGATATGTAAAAAGTGCAGATCATGGACAAGAGTACAAAAAGACGATAAGTTATATGTGTCGCGCCACGACACACTAGTATTTGTCTGTCGAAGAATTTGTTCTGATTGAATTATGCGATGGACTTATCCTTATATATGGGACTGAGGCTTTATTGTCATGGTCCCAACAACAGATCAAGCAGAAAGATATAGCTGGTGGATAAACGAATTGGAATCCTTGGGCTTAAGTATAAAGAAAACCAATGAATTTAATGATCTAAACGAAATGCGTAGCCTGACTCAGATTATAAAACAGAGCATTTATTTGGAGTACAAGGTTGGAACCAGTAACCAGTGACACCAAATTAATATCGTTCTAGGACATCCTGATAGTGAGCTTTATTCCATGTTGGATTTTATGTTTACACGAGATCAGACCAGCTGTTACATTCTATTGTACGTGATACAGGCTTAAGACTATCAGCTGATATAATAACCGTTGTATTAGCTCAATGGTTATATCCCTCTATTAGGTCTCTTTTTTTTGTATAGACAAATCAAAACATGAAAGGCAATTGGCTAGCAGACGCCGTAGCATTTAAGGTAAATGTTATCATATAATGCGTGATTTCAGTTGACTAGGAAAAAAAAATATGTAGACATTGTAGAAGATGAATAAATTGCCCCAATTGAAAATTGTGGGGTGATAATATTTGACGATGTACCAGACATGTGAAACATGCGGCGACGTGGCTGAACACCAAAGATTAGTAGTCGTAGAGGACAGACCAAATACTGCTATTCAGCGTTGGTTCTGCAGAAAACATGCCAATCGATAGACATAATAATCGAATTGATAATATCGTGCCTATTACGTGTTCGAGGATTAGTCTCAGGACTATCTCTACTTTAGACACTTGCGTTTGTTCTGAAGTGGATTATTTAGCTAGCTTTATCTAGTTCCTTTTACACGCTTCTCTAGGTTTAGTCTAGCAGCAGTGGCAATTCTCGTGATGTGGATACTATGTCTTGAGATGTGATTCGTGAAATTCCGTGACAGTATATATGATTGTTATTGAACAATCCCTAGGAGTATAAGGGATATGAATTTCTCTAACTGCCCGATCTTCAAATCAAATTGACTACTTCGCTTTCAACAACACTTCAGAAACTCGAGTTGGTGAGCGCGGAAAACCGAGCTATATTGAAAGAATTCTATGAGTTTAGTTCGATCAAACTAATACGACCTTAAAAGCATCAGACCATCAGTCTACTGACTTTGCTGATATGACTTGACTGGCGGAAACATTCCTTTCACCTTCATCAACACAAAGGAACAGATCTTGACATTCCTAAACCATCGACCAAGAGAAGAAACCATTGCGCGATGTCCCTTATGGTATAAGTGACATCTGGGAGCTTGACGATGTATTAACAATTGGTAGGATATGAGCCAGAAATAAGGAACCAGGCTATCATCACTTTGTTATGGGATTTGGATGCTCGCTCTCATGAAATTACCGCTTAAAGAATAAGAGATATAGTCCTGCCTGAACAATATGAAGAAGGCAACACATCAAGACAGGTGGCGGTCCTATCTTATTGACATCCTCCTTTACCTATGTACGTGATTGGATTAACAAACATCCATTTAAGAATGAGCCTAATGCTAGATTGATTATCTAGGTGCACCTGTAGGGGCTCAAACGAGTTGGCAAGTTTTGAACTCCGATTCAGAATAAAACGCCTGGTAGAAAATGGCTCTATCATCGATGTACAGCGAAGGCAGAAGTTAGATTTTTTTTGAGAACCAAAAAATGGAATCCATATTGTTTCAGACATTCAGTCATTAGCGATGACTCCGACCTACCTGATTATGCTGTTAAAAAGCACGTTGGGTGAAGCTAAACTTAACTCCAGTCTTTCCAGGTATATTGGAGCTAACGTATGGAGAGATGGGGGCGACATACGAGATGTGATTTTGATAGGTAAGTTAGTTAGGAAATCTGACGGTCCTGAGCAGATAGAGCTGATAATTGCGACTATGATGAAATATGGAGTTGAGGGAAATGACTGTTAGAACTCTGTTAGACTTTGAGATTGATATACTAGATCTGTTCGAGAAGAATATAATCAGCATCCCTGGTGCCAAGACTATGTTGTGGACGCCTTTAGCTGCCATCTGTGAGGATGAGCTGATCGAAGAGCCACATCGCCGAGAGACTATTATTTAGAACATTGATAAACAGAGGGAGCAGCTTGTCAATATTTTGGGGTCTAGCTCTGTAATGAGATGCTGGAGCTCCATCCAAAATCAATCCAGGGTGGACACTCTGGAGTTTGGGGGGGCGCAGCCACACATTAATTTAAGTGTTGCCAGATCGCCCTTCTGATAGTCGGCGGCTAGTTTTTATTTACTAGATTTAGTAGTATTACCCGCAAAGAAATTGTCAAGAATTTTAATTACAAAGTCCGGCTGCTCTTCCGGGTCCCAATGACCCGAATTGGGAATTTGTGTACCTTGCACATTTTGAGCTAAGATCTTCATTGCATACAGTGCGGAGTTAGTAACATTACCTCCTAATGCTGGATAAAAGGATCCTCCTACCGCCAGTACCGGCATTGTAAGCTTAGTCTTTGAATAATTCTGATTTTCAATTGCATCCTGTGGAACAGCTCGATAATACTCGAATCCGGCACGCATTCCGCCTGGAGCAGAATAATGGTTAACAAATTCGCTGATATCCGGTGCAACTGCAGATGGATTATATGCAAGATTATTAAAAAACCAAGTTAAATACAGGAGCTCTTTTCCTTGTACAAGGGCTTCTGGTAAATCGCGTACTTGATGGAATACGGGCCAAAATGTTGGCATTCTTCCAGGAGGCGCAAAACCTGGAATTTCCATGTCCATGACCACTAACCTCTTCACTTCCGTAGGATGTGCAGCTGCATAAGGATAGGCAATCGCTGCTCCGAAATCGTGACCTACTAGGAAAATTGTTTTAAATCCTAACTTGGTAACTAGTTGATGTATATCTTCAGCTACAGTTTTACCGTCATAACCAGTTAATGGTTTTGAGGAATCTCCAAGCCCTCGCATATCAGGTGCAATAACAGTATAGTTCTTGGCTAAGGCGGGCATTACTTTGTGCCATTCGTACCAGGTTTCAGGCCATCCATGTAATAAAACTACAGGATCACCATGACCTCCTATAACGTAGTGTATTTGGACACCATTAACAACCGCCATATGATGAGAGAATGTAGTGTTATCAATCAGAAAGGATATACCAGTGGGCTGTTGTTGATTGGCTAGAGATGACGTCGTCTGATTATTTCGTTGTTCTGCCATTCCAATCTGGTTTTGGTGTAGGAGCGGGATAAGAACAGTACTGGCCGCAATAAGAATTAAAAGAAAGATTGTTTTTCCACAAAAATGTAAGGAAAGACTTCTCATCATGAATCTACAAATACAGCTACATATTAAAGATTTTTTGAATTTTACTCCCTTATGCAGTCATCAAAAAAAAGGATCTATATGAATATAGCGACATCTCCGCCTATCTACGCGTCGCACGCGGCTTGCCTGCCTAAGTGCGAGTCTTTTCATTCGAGGGGGGGGGGTACAAGGTTATGGTGGTATTGAAGATATTTTAAATTCTGTAATCTGCAGTAGAGGATTATGCTACAAAAGCTAAATACTGACATTATACGTTTGTATAGCGGAACTGGTATGACCCACCGGAAAGTATATAGCTAAGGATGATTATACAAATGTATAATGATCCGGTGATAGAGCTCAAAATTGAAGAGACATTCGACACGCCAC
>JASHSN010000242.1 GCA_030038695.1 Nitrososphaeraceae archaeon | reverse complement strand
CTTTCGATAGCTCCGACTTTCGTAACATCGTTCCTTCCTTTACGGAAGCCCGGAAGGCGAATCTGATTGATCTGCTTCGGAAGGTTGAAAAACGGAAGAACGTGACACCCGCTCAGATACCGCTCGCCCAGAAGCCGTGAATTGTCTCTAGATTTACGAAAAATCAACCTGATGCACACACATCACTAGTGGTATCTTTTTCTTGGAAAAATGAAAATCCTGGGCAAAAATATGGTATTTACTGCGGAAAAGAGGAGGTATATGTGTGTTACTGATCCGTAGCAGTTCGAGCAATGTCTTCTCTGACTGACTCTCTACCCTCTTCCCTCTTTTTGTTTGCGTATTATCCACCAAAATAGCCCATAACCTACCCGCCAATTTGTTTGTGATTTTACCATTTTTTGATAGGCTTCAAGCGGGTAGCCGCACACCTGTTTTCAATTCTTGTGGAAGGATACGTGAGACAGTCAGGTGTGGGGTTAGACCAAAACGAGCTTTCTGATGCTGGTTCTAGGGTGATTTGCTTGAACCCCCTTCGTGATTTTCGCCTTTTTTGACCCGGTATTTCATCATATATTATCGAGGTTGCCGCCCAATGAACTTCCTTAATTTGTCCTTGGGATCATTACTTTCGACATTTGACACCTCGTATAAGTCAGCTTATCTAGCAGCCCTGTAGTAGTATTCACAAATCGTCAATCTTCTTGCCACATTCATTTACCAAGTCTTGAATCTTACTCAAAAGAGGTTCCATAACTTGCTTGTCTTTTTCGATAACAGATTTTAGTTCTTCACAGTTAGCCTTCTCCTCCTTATCTACATCATCTATAAAACCTTCGTAACCATGATATTTGGATGATATTTCGTTGCGCTTGCCACGAGTTAGACGAGCAGATAGAATCCTCATCATATCATTCAACTTTTCAAGAGGGGTAGGAACTACATGCTCAGGTATGTCAATTGCGCGATTGTAGTCTCTAGTCGGGGATCGTTCTTCTAGTTTCTTCAGCATATGCTCCCAAAACTTTTGATTATCATTCACCGCTATCATGACAGAATCAATATGAATAATCTACAAATATTGGCCCTGTTTATCGGCTAATTATTCACGAACCTACTGTTCTCAAATACGAACTGACAATATAAAAACTTTAACAGAAATTTGCTGTTGCAAGGGTATGATATCCAAAAGAAGAGTGTTATAAAGGGCAGTTCTTTCTTCCATTCGGTAACAATGATTCTCGATGAGAACTTGGACTCGTAGCATTGCAGTTTCGAGCTCTATAAAAGATAGAAGTAATATGGCTTTGTAGAAACCTCGCAATATCACGCTCAGTCCGTGGTTATTGTATACTATGCTATGCATCTGAATGATTAATTCTCTGTTCTGTGTCTTCGTAAGTTTTGATGTAATATGTTCTCCAAATAGTCACTTTATCAACGAGAGATGGTTTCATCGTTGTTTCGCTGACTGTACAACGATCTGGAATACCCACACTTCGTTTGGTTCCGGTATTTACCATGTGTATTTCTTATTGGCTTGTGGGTATGACACTAAGCGCATGGAGTATATCTCTTACTAATATGTGATTAACTTCATTATCATATGCCTTTAGTAGTTCATATAGGAGATAAGAGGATATAAAGAATGTCTCGCAGAACAGTATCAATGGCATTGAGGAAATGTGATTTTTGCTTGGAAGAAAGAGAATGTGTAAAGTATGAACTCGATGGTTGGTTGTACGAAAGATGTCAATACATTGCACTTGCAGATACTTGATAACGTCTATCGCTGTTACTAACTGTTAATTGATATCCTAGAATGTTCTCAACGTCACGTTATTGTTTAAGTCTCGTCTTAGCCTTTAGATTTGCATGTAGCAGAAGTGAATGAGCGTATAATCTACTTACGTATGAAATGAAAGAAGTATATTTGCGATGAGTGTTACTATGGTGATAAGATTTCAATTTTGAAACTGGTGGTACAAATAGAATACAGAGGAGTCGTGTATCCGTTCCTCCATCAAGGCGCTGCAAGCCTAGTAATATTTTTGGTAATTGTAGGATTGAATGTACAGAATATAGTCAAAGCGCATGTGAGAGTATTTGTTGGTAACGTTATCAATAAATCCAGACTCAGTCTTCGTATTCTGGCTACCTTACCAAATAAATAGCAAAACTTTAATTGTAATGTATCTCGTTATAGGACATGTCCGATACAGAATGCAAGTCAATAGCTCGAAGATTTGTTCAAGAAATATTTAATGCACGAAAAATAGAGGCGGCAAAGAACTTCGTTACTCCTGATATAATTTACCATGGGGCCTTCGAAGAGGTTAGAGGTTTGGAGGATTTCAAAAAGTGGGTTGGTGAAGATCTCTCTGCATTCCCAGATATGCAGGTCACAATTCTAGATGACTTTGGGGAACAAAACAAGGTTGCCCTAAGATGGACCTTAAAAGCCACACATGAAAAGGACTTTGCTGGCATTCCTGCCAGTCACAAGAAGGTTGAAATTGAGGGAGCCGAGATCTTTCATTTCGAAGAAGACAAAATAAAGGAAGCATGGACCATATTTAATACGCCTCAATTAGCTGAGTGATTCTAGTTTTTCAAGATATTAAAGCCATCTCGAGGGATATTAATACAAACTGTTAAGTATCAATATACGTTGGCAATAAACCCAAATAATTTTAGTGCATTAACTGACAAGGGTATCGTTCTTGGTGCTATACGCAAATTGGAATTCACAATTTAGAATCAGCTCATATCATACGTCTGCGCTACAGCTATTATTGTCATCGCATTAATTCTATCTTTAATGGTTGGTCTTATTGGTTGCAGCGTACACTACATCTTGGATAATAAGTCTGTCTTCAGTTTCAGAAACTCTTCCTCTGTCAATAGACCTTTTTGTTTAAGATCAGCATATTTTTGCAATTTTTGAGTCAGGTCTTCCTGCTGGGGCCGTTGTTTCTGTTGTTGCAGTGCTTCTATTTGCCGTTGTTGAGCTTCTATTTGTTTTTGTGCTTGTTGTTGCTGTGCTTGGTATGCTTGCGCTTGTTGGTCCGCTGCTGCTGAAGCTCGACTTCTAGCTACGCCTGCTCCTATGGCTGCCGCAGCCCATCTTCCTCTCACAAATATTGAGAAGAGGACTAATAATTATAAACTTTTCTAAGGGAATTAGTTTGTAGCTCAATTCCCGTTCCGTGAGTCTTGACAGTCGGTTCCGCACTATTTTTGAATTTTAGTTATAAGCTAATGAATTTGTTGTATAACATTAGCAGCAAGTCAAACATGTCAAAATATGCCCTTAGTAATCTAAACTGTTGTTGTTACATTTCACAATATTATTATAATTCGAAAGGTTACCAAAATGATATATTAGTTGATAGAAATCAACACCTCAAAGTTCAAAGATATAGAGAATGAGGTTATTATAAATAAAATTTCGAAAGTAGCTAAAAAGCTGGATCTCACTGATGGCATCCTGACTTTCATTAAGCAGATGATCTCTTTAAGTTCATTATTAAGAACGTATGATTCACCGTTATCAGCCACACTTCGAGCTATAGATGAAAAAACACAGGATCCTTCATACTTTATTGCTACCTACTTCGATACAAATGATATAGACCTGGCGTTATGGGTATATAGAATAGTCAGGCTTTTATCTAGATATGTTCTTCTTTACGATAGATTTTTCGAGATAGGCGACAATAGATACGCTCTGCTTGCAAAAAAAGTACGTAGAACGATAAATGAGTTTCTTCATGATGGAGGTAATAAACATCATCTTGCTTATTCTATAGATTATGCATTCAACCAGTTTTGGACATTTTGGAGCTTTGAGCAGGTTATCAAACGTCGTATACTTGGAGGTCGTGCTTTCTCATATAAGGAAATAAAACATTTTAATTTATCCAAATCATCTGATGCGTCAATAATATATGCAAGAGTCTTGGATGCGATACTCCCGAGCTTTAGTGAAAATGTTTCGTTAATTCTTCATTATAATCAAGCGTTTCTTGATATACAGGATGATTGGGAGGACATAGAAGATGATGTGAAAGAAGATATGCCAAATGTCTTTGTTATGGCCGCTCTTGAAGATATCCCATATCATATAATAAAAAACTCTAGCCCTGAAAGGATCAGAGGTACTATTATCGATCGAACAGATTCATCATTCGCATCTATTGTTAGGTTGGTGAACGAGTATCGATCATCAATCAGGAACATTTCTATTCCTCAGAATCTAGTTTTCTTAAAATCTCTCTCCGATCGCTATGCTGAATCGTTAAGAGAAACGCTATCATCTTCAAAATCTTGTAATATAGCGTAGCCGAGATTCAAGTCATCGCATGTATAATAAGAGTAAACCGTAAGAATGATGAGCCATCCCTTACCAGATAGTGAACTACCACCTATTAAAATAGGTGGCTTCTTTTGTCATCATTGCGTTCCTGTCTACGCTAGCAAAAGTTCTTAACTTTAATTTGGGCATGTTCACGATTACCCCTACTTTAGAAATACTATAAATCGTTGTCTAGATATCATTAACGTATTAAAATTTATAATGAGAACGAATGCAGGTTTTGCAGATGTTTTGAGTGTACTTCTATTGTGTATACAGATACTGAAAGGGGTCTTCCGAATTGCCAGTTGAAGACTTTCTATTTTCTGCTGGTGGAGGATTCCTGTTTGGAGCAGTGGCTGGATATGCTATAAAGAAAGTGATGAAAATAGCCGCGGTAGTTATCGGATTGTTTGTGGCTGGCCTTGCATATCTATCCTATAGGGGATGGGTAGATGTAAAATGGGTTACGATGGAGAATGCTACAAGAAGCACATTAACGAATGTGTCAGGACAGGTTATTGATGCGCTTAACAATACAGCAACATAAATTGCAGCGCATCCACCTACTCTTTCGACATCAGGGCTAACAATAGCAGCTACGTTTGGATTTGTACCAGGACTGTTGATGGGGTTCAAGAAGGGGTAGAAGATGGACGAAGATAAGACAAAAATGAATAAATTAGTAATTTCGAGTGCGGTATTAACTATCTCAGAGGTAATGTTCCCCTACGGGTTGTTGCCTAATTTGTCGAGCAGTTCATACAAAATGTCATAGAAAAAAACATGTATTGAACCAATACGTCGTGTAGATAGATCATAGTTAAGACAAGAGAATCTACACGAATCCGGTCGATAAGCGTAATAATATGATAGATATAATATTAGACAAGGCCACATAATGTTTGGTTCAGGAATTCCATCTACCCACCCTTCAATCTTCGCTTCCTGGACCAAGCCTTTCCTTATAGAAGAGGTAAAGATACGACGTCGCAAAGCAATATCAACTAAATGGTTCAATCAAGAAAGGTCGAGTTGGAAATAAAAATTGAAGTTGATATGCCGCTTGACATTATCAATGATAAAAAAAGGCTTAAAGAAGTAGAGAAGGGATTGGTACGAAGCATTTCTAATGGTCTATATCAGCAGGGCGTTTCATTTAGGATTGATAAAACTCACCTTACAATCAAGTAGTGGATTTATCTACCAACTCTATCGCGTACAATGAAACAAATGAGGATCAACACCATAACAGATTAACCAAGGTAAGACGCAGCATTAAAAATTCAAATACTGCAGAACTAATAGCGTCATGTCTCTTTTTATATCCATATTATGCTTATGTCCTTATTTATCACAATAACCACAGTCGAAATATTCAAATGGAAGAGCAAGTTGGCGCTAAATATGTCAGTATGATGAACGAACTTATAGAAAAAAGCGATTGCATTTCTCTCCATTGTTCCTTGAATAAACTGAATTGTATCAAAAACTAAAAGAATCAGAAAAAGTTAAGGATGATTTTGTTCGTATAGCAGCTCATGAATTACGTACGCCTATGCAGCCAATACTCGGTCTAACACAAATTCTGCGTTCCACGATAAAGGATAACCAACATCAAGAATTTCTTGATACCATCCTTAGAAATGCAAAAAGACTCCAAAGACTTACCGAAGACATTCTAGACGTCAGTAAAATAGAAAGCAAATCACTAGATCTAAAAAAAGAGTTATTTAATTTAAATGAGATGATAATATCAAATGCCATTGCGGACTCGAACAACCAGGTTGCAAAGGAATGCGAATGTGTTAATCTGAAATTAGAGTTTACTGGTTCTAAAGAAGGTATCTCCATCGATGCAGACAAAAGCAGGATTAATCAGGTGATTTCAAATCTTCTAACTAATGCTATTAAATTTACAAAGAAAGGGACTATAACAGCAACTGTAGTACCAAATAACAACGAGATTATTGTGAGTATAATCGATACTGGCTCTGGCATAGATTCTGAAATATTACCTAAACTATTCACGAAATTTGCCAAATCTAAAACGGGTACAGGCCTTGGGTCTCTTCATATCAAAAAGCATAATTGAATCTCACGGTGGTAAGATATAGGGGGGAAAAATAATTGGCCTGCCGGTAAAGGAGCTACTTTTGGATTTAGCTTACCTCTACATACGGAGTGTACCGGATAGCTTGAGGGTATGGGAAAGAAGTTGCAAGATGTGAACATGTCTAGAGGGAACGAAACAGTCTCAAATTCCAGAAGTAAAACTTGGCCAAGAAGTGATGGTGTGCAGACAGTGTATGGGCTAGAAGGCAATTCTACATATGTATGTGTCACAATCACAAATCTCACATTAGAATTGGGTAATACCTAAGAAGTTGGAACATTTTTTACCAGTCATCAGCTTTTACTACTCAATGAACATCGTCTTTGGATGATCTTTTACATGTGTGCCTGATTCTATCATACCAAATGACATGTTACTCATCGACACTCTTATTCTAAATCTACATAGTGATTTTGAAAAAATTTTCTCACGTACGTTTGGCTTAAAGGGTTTTCTCAGGTCCCTGTCACATTCACACTGTTAAATTTTGTCAGGTTAGAAGGACTTGCTATGCAAGATATCTTGGCTGTAATTTTGTTTTGTCCCATTTTGAGGGATGCGTATTTATGAGTAATATTATAATGCCATACCGAATAATCACCTTTCCCTCCATGTCCCAAGGCAACTGTCTTTTGATATGGCTTTACGTCGTTTAGTAAAACTGAAACCGTACAACCTGTATGTGATACTCCTGGTGGTGGCGAAGATATTCCGGAGACCAAAATATTGCTACCGACTCGGATCTGCTGACTTTTGTGAGGAGAGGTGATCTTTATAGCTGGTAGCTGCGATGGTGGAGATAATGGTATAGCATATGAAACATTAGTAAGCAACAAGAAGTTCGAAACAACTCCAGCCATTAGTGCAGCGAATGTAATTGTAAACATACTTGTCTTGTTATTTGCGCACACATAATTTATGTAGCTATAATATATAGAATGTATAGACCATATAGCTTATGCGACTAAAACATCTTCGTTCATCTAGATATTCTTATCAAGTACAATGTACATATTTGTTTAATCGTATTGTCGAATATAGTTTATTTAAAAGACGAACACCAGTATTAATTGAATGACTAAATATCTTATTTTTACGATATCAGCAGTGATCATTATTCTATTGCTGCGTTATGTCCCCAAATCAATACTATTGAATCAAAAACTTCTCAGCTTCCTGTTCCAAATGTAAAGTCAAACACTTCTAGATTAGCAAATCCTTCTTCTGCAGTTACTACTAATAATAATGCTATAATAACCATTCACACAACAAATTCAATACAGGGCAGTAACCTTAATGTAATAAAGCAACAAGTCCCTGGTATAAGGAAAGCAATTCTAAGTGATATTGATAATGCAATATTCATAGCGAAAGGTAGTGTTAAAACCACCATTCCTGTAAATGTCAATGCAAAAATCATAGCTAATGCCAGAGTAGATACGACACAAGGTATTGATATGACAAAAAGACTTACTGCAACAGAACTAATTAATGCGATAAATGCAACAGCGTCGGGCTTTGTATCTCATTTTAAACCAACGAGCAAGAGTTATTGTTGATAATCCTGGACATTAGACTACCAAGACGCCACGTGCGCAAGCGTAGTCACTAATTCCTTCAATACTATTCGTTTGGTTTAACTTCCTCCGTTAATACAATCTGACATAGCCTGCGTTCCCGTAATACCTTTTAATGCTTCTGCTGCAAGGACTTTTTATTATACTTGATACTAATATGTAAATATTTAAAGGGATGTTCCACAATGTAGCACTTAGTTTAGAATTGGAGAATCAAAATCTTATCTTCGGGAGATCGGTATACTAGTGGATTCTCACATGGAGAACAACAAGCAGCAATAGACTTTCAAAATAACAGCCCTTTTAACCCATTATGTGTTGAACACACAAGTTATTACTGTGCCGGATATGTT
>JASHSN010000241.1 GCA_030038695.1 Nitrososphaeraceae archaeon | reverse complement strand
GTTCGCCCCACCTGGCAATCCAAACACTATGTCCACACCCTCCTTTTCGAGAGCCCGAATCAAAGCTTTTGCGCCGATCATTTCTACCACTTACACAGTTCACCTATTTTTTCAAACAACGCCCTGCTAAAACAACGTGCAGAACTCTATTTACAGCATCATGCCAACTGCTGCACTTGGAACAAGTACTTGCAGTTGATGAAAATCTACGGGATACTCTTCACCGTTAGCATCAGGCATTTTCTAAAAAGGTTGCGTTAATACAATTTATAAAGATTGTGTCCAATCTTTACCAAATTTATTGTTCAAAGATAATTTAGCAGCTGCCGGTCTGTATATCCAGAGTTATTCGTCTGGAACACAATACGTAGTACATGAATCATATAAAACACGATAGTGAAGGATGTATTTCAAGAACCACTTGTTTGCTATGTGGGCTTAAGTACCTTCTGGTGTTCTAGTTCTTTTTCTTTTATGAAAATTTCATGAGCTTCCTCTACGTTCAAATTCTTGTGTATAATTGCCCTTATCGCTTTAATCATAGCCACGGGATGATCCGATTGCCAAATATTCCGACCCATATCCACTCCTGTCGCACCATGATCTACTGCATCATACGCCAACTGTAAGGCGTCAATTTCGTTAGGTAGTTTCTTGCCTCCCGCAATAATCACAGGAACAGGGCAACCTTCGACAACATTCTGAAAATTGTCGCAGTAGTATGTCTTTATTATATGTGCCCCCAATTCGGCAGCGATTCTGCATGCAAGTGCGAGGTATCGGTGATCTCTTGTCATCTCTTTACCAACGGCAGTAACAGCAAGAACAGGCATTCCGAATCGTTCAGCTTCATCAACAAGTTTTGCCAGGCTGGTCAATGTTTGATGCTCATACTTACTTCCAACAAAGATCGAAAGGGCAACGCACGAAGCATTTAGTTTCATGGCATCTTCGATCGACGTCGTGATACTTTCATTTGATAGGTCTTCTCCAATTATGCTACTTCCTCCCGAAACTCGTAATACGATGGGAACATCCGTACTTGGATTTATCGACGTTCGGAGAACACCTCTTGTGAGCATCAGGGAGTCCGCATAAGGTAAAAGAGGCTTTATCGTTCTACCGGGATTCTCTAATTTTTCTGTCGGTCCCAAGAAGTAGCCGTGATCGACTGCAAGCATAACACATCGGCCATCTTCGGGGCGGATGATCTTAGATATTCTGTTTTTCATTCCCCACTCCATTTTAGTTATTACTGCACTATTTGATTACACTGTAATTATTTATAGTTTCTATAATTCTACTTTGCGGTTATTATTACTTTCATAGCATCTTTTGCTTTATAAGCACATTTTATTCCCTTGTCCGCGTTTGCAATATCGAAGCGATGGGTTATCAGCGAGCTTATCTTGATCCTCTTCGAAGAAATAAGTCTGATGGCCTGATTAATTTCGATTTCCGAAGACGCATAGCTTGGAATGATCGATAACTCGTTCGAATACACCTTACTTATATCGCATAAGACAACAGTTCCTTCGGTCGGGACCCCGAAGAGGAGGATGTTACCTCCTTTTCGCGTCAAATCAAACGATTGGAGAATCGCTTTAGAACTCCCGGTAGCCACAATTGTAGTATCTACACCTCTACAATCAGTAATATTTCGTATTTTTTTAACGATATCCTTCTCCCTAGCAATATTATAGGTATCAATATCAAAACGTCTTTTGGCGAAATCTAATCTGAACTGATTGATATCGAAAACCATAATATTTCCTGCGCCGATCAATTTTGCAAGGATTACATGCATTAATCCAGCTGGCCCTGCACCCAATATTGCAATGTCATCTCCTTTTTGGAATTTACATTTGGCCAGACCTCTTATGCAACATGCTAATGGTTCTATGAGAGAAGCTTCATCAAACGTTACGTTCTCAGGTAATTTAACAAGTCCACCTCTGAGTATATTCAATCCAGGAACCAAGATCTGTTCCGATAAGCCGCATGGTTCGATACAACTCTCTTGATACATATTACACATCGTGAAATCACCGTGCCAACAATAATGACATGCATAGCAACAGACATGATGATGTACAAATACGCGGTCTCCCACACTAAAGCCCTTTACTGACTTTCCCACATCTATTATGTATCCAGTAGGTTCATGACCCAATCTACTAGACACCATTCCGTATTCACCGTAAACTTTCTCCAAATCAGAACCGCATAATCCACATGCTCTCATTTTTACAAGAACATCTTGATCGCCAAGATTTGGGATGGAAATATCGTCAACTGCCACCTTGTTCTTGCTTCTTATGAAAACCGCTTTCATTAATCGTTACTTTTTACTTGTCCGTTATAAAAATGAGAAAGAATCCTACTTATATATTTCCAATAACCTGCTGCCGTGTTTGCCTTTTTGCGTACGCATTATTTCAGTAATAGATCTTGCGTATAAGACATATTTTTTTACGCCTCAGCTACCCTTATCGGAAAAGCGATCTTGAAGTCTCAAGATTGTCCTAACCATAATCAAATCTGTCCACTCTGGCTATCTATTTTCTAAACTGCTGTGGGTCCAAAAATAAGCATTAAAAATGGGTGAATGTTTTGATAATAGCGATATTACATTTCTATTCGGCAATAAAGTATCGTAGTAAGGTATCGACGAATTAAACTTGTAAGATGTGTATGTCCTATATTTCGATTAAAACCACCAATAAGAAACATGTAATAGATAGTAGTGGTAGATCAAACTATGTCGGAAGGAGAGGCATATAAGAAATTATCAGAACAGGAAATCGAACGAGAGGTTAGTAAACTTAAAGGATGGAAAGTAGCAAATGGAAAATTAAATCAAAATTTTGAATTTAACAACTTCGTTCATGCATTCGGTTTCATGACGAAGGTAGCAATGGAAGCAGAGAAAATGAACCATCACCCAGAGTGGTTCAACGTTTACAATAGGGTTATAATTGAGTTAGTAACTCATGATGTTGAAGGAATAAGCGATTACGATATCAAATTGGCACGAATCGTCAACCAATTGTATGATAATGGGAATTAATGAATCACATATTAAGGAAACTTAAATCTGTACCTTGGTTTTCCATGGCCACGGCAGGAGGGAATTCTCACGTATCTATATGATAGGCGTTAATGGCCCAGAAGCTGAGATGCACATCCACGTTGGTACGTGCATTCGTGAATATCATCAAAAAACATCATATGGAGCTGTTCATATCTTATTATTGCCAGAAGGGTTTTTTTGAGATCATGCATAGGAAGCGAAAATAGTTTGATTCTCAAAGGATGAGGAAACAATTCATATCATATATATTTTTTCGGCTTCCTAATGAAGATTCTTTTGCAGCCTTCAGAACAGAAATAGTAGTCTTTACCCTTGTGCTCAAATATCGTGGCAAGTTTTTCATCCATTTCTATCCCGCATACAGGATCGATAGGCATATAGCAATAGGAACTTAAAAAGACTATTATTTATTCTTTAGAATCATGATATTGCTCTTGAATGATTCTATACACGCACTATCCAGATAGATGTCGTAATATCATTTACGAAATCCTGCTTGAAGAAATCCGTTTGTGAATGCATCTGACTTTGTTTCGGCTTCATGGGTTGACTGGATTTTTTTGGCAATTTCACAAAATCGGACATATCAAACATTTGAGAAATACCATTGATTGAAAGTGAGGGGTGTTTTGATTGATCTGGCTGCCTGGTTAAAATGAAGAACGTTGATAAGGTTGGATCATTTCATTATTCTAATAGTTATATTGAGTCTGTCTTTCTAGGTTTTCTCGAATGGTTCAAGGTATAGTACCTGGGTTATCTGAATATGTCAAGTTAGCAGAACCATTGATTGAAAATGTTAAAAATTATTATTACTAATTTCGTCAATCCATCTTGACGTAAAATTTGATATTCTATCGAATAATACTGAGTATTATTATCATGTCCTACCCATCTATAGAGATTGTTTGTGGGAAATGCGGCTCTGTTATCAACAAAATAATAAATTTAAAATCAATAAAGGATATTCTAAGGCCGACAAATGGTCGATGTAAAATATGTGGAAATGCGCTGAATCCTTCAGAATTCACAATTGACTTGGAAAAACAATAGGGTCTGTTAATATTTCCTTGGATCTTCCATTAGATATATGATGCTTTTGCTAAGACCTGGCAAAAAATCAAATTCGACATTTTCTATGCCCTAATGCATTTTTAGTAGTGTTAAATAGGCATAAAAAAAGAAGTGTAAAGGTATCGTGTTGTATGCTCCGAGCAAGTCAACTTAAGTTAATATACTGAACCCAAATGTGGAGGTATGAGGTAATGATTGCAACGTCCGTGAGGAGAGGTAGAGCATCCCTAAAGACAGTTCTTTAAAATAAGGCCGTTCCTTATGGATTAGAAGAAATTATCGTGTTGTGAAATTTTTGTTCAGTCAAGATGTTTTGACATACATTGATTTAGTCTTCCTACGGATTCGTCTAACGTGCTACCTGGATCTCTCGTTGAAATAGTCAGACATTTGCAATTATGGTGGCTAGTAGGTGCATTCTGTTTTCTAGGACTCGTGATAGTCTGGGGAATAGCGAAGAACAAGTAAGGAAATCATAAAGGAGGACGACATTCATTTTTTTGGAGGATTTAGATAAACAAACTTGCAGCTAAAATTAAACCTATGACTCGAGAATATGTCAGCGTCGCAGCCATGACCGGTACCAATTTATCAACATCTTCTCCTTCATTAAATTTAGCGATTCGTTTAATCGCACGTACAGCAAACGCCACCGATATGAGAGTTGCAAGAGAATATATTTTAAGGAAACCGAGAATTACTCCCGATATAATCAGAATGTAGGTACATAAAATTATCCAAGGAAAAATTTTTGCTGCTCGCTGCCTACCCAACAAGACGACTAAGGTTCTTCGTCCTTTTGATCGGTCGGCCTTATAGTCTGGAAGGGAATTTACAAATAAGACCGATGCTGATAATACGCCTATTATGAAACCGACATAGACCACACTAGGTTCAGTAGATGAGGTTTGGACATAGTAAGATCCGACTACGATAAGAGCGCCTTTAATGGCAACAAAAGCCTCTCCTAAACCGAAATTCACGATACTTGTTGAATAAAAATATACAGCCAATACAGCAAATCCTAGCAGAAAAGCGATGGTAATCCCTCTTATAACCACAAAGTACATTCCTACCAGAGTCCCGAGTATTAGAAGAACAAGGCCCGCGGAATATACAGAACGGGGATTTAATAGATTGTCAGGTAACACTCCTGTTCCACCACTAAACATTGTCCTCTGCGTCGATGTGTCGATACCTCGCTTGTAATCCCAATAATCATTCAACAAGTCTATACTTGCATGGAGGCAGATGATTCCGATGATTGTTAGAATCGCATCAGGTAAGTTGATCTCTTTATTTTTCCAAAAAGCAAGTGCTATGCCATTGATTACCGCGATCACCGATGCTAGAAGAAATCTTATTCTTATTGCATGGAGCCAAGTTCCTATCACCTTGAATGTAGGACGAAACACTCGCTAATCCATCACCAAAATCAACCTAGAGTAGGTATGTCACCATTAACAACATTTAGGCCTATAATTTGGGCGTTTGCATATTTCTGCGTACAATAGACCGGTATCAACCCCAT